>JBDTQC010000038.1:0-13984 GCA_039932405.1 Ideonella sp. | reverse complement strand
GTTGGCGATATTGGCCGGCCCCGCCACCTGCCAGAAACGCTTGGCGACGCTCCACGGCTGCATCGACAACAGCTGGTGCAGGCGTTCGGCCGATGGCTGGCGCATGGTCGGCACGCGCGGCACGGCGGCCTGCCAGATGTTGCGGAACCAGCCGAGTGCTTCAAAGACCTGGCGCTCGACCGCCGAGTTGGCAGCCGGAACAAATTCGCGCGCGCTGATCGGCAGGATGCCGTAGGGCTGGTTGCCCACGCGCAATGCGCTCACCGGCCCGCTGGCGCGCAGATAACGGACCGCATGCGCGCGCAGCAGTTCGACCGATGCGTCGTTGAGCAAGGTCTGCGCCGGGTCGAGCGGGTTCCAGAAATAACGCAGCGTGTAGCCCAGCGTGGCCTTCCACAAGGCGTTCAACATGTGGCCGCTGGTGGCACCCTCCTGAAGATCGGCGCCGGGGGTCAGGCTCGCATCGAAAGCGCTGGTCGACAGGCCGAGCAGCAATTGCAGGCGCGCACCGGCGCCGGCCAGTTCGTCGGCAACCACCGGCGCGTCACCGGCCGCTGCAGCTTGCGTGGCGGCCATCGCTGCGGCCTGTGCATCGGCGGCGTCGGGCTGCATCGCAGCTGCGACATCGGCACTGCTGGCCGTGAAACCAGACCGCTTGTCGCCGGTGTTGTTGGTCGGCGTGCCCTGGGCCACGAACTTGAGGCCTTGGGCGTGCTGGTGGTTGTCGAGCAATTCGGCCAGCAGCGCGGCAGCCGAGTCGGGCGACTGTGTCCAATCGACACCGAGCACCACCAGCCGATCGAACCCGTCACCGAGTCGGGCTCCGGCCTTCAGGTCGGCCTGCGTCACGGTGATGGCCATGCCGGCGGCAACGGCCGCGTCGTAGTCGACCAGCCATGAGCGATCGTCGGCGAACGGGTCCCAGATCTCGGGGTCGTCGACCAGCAGCGGGTCGAACAAGGGCGACAGCGGCAGCAGATCGGCCACCGCGCTGCCCCACTTGCGCAACACTTCCTTGCCGTTCAAGGTGCCGACGACGACGAAGCGGTCGGGCAGGGCTGCTGCCACCACTTCGCGTGCGTCGGATGCGGCGAGCGGCACGGACGCATCGTCGAATTGCGGCGCCCCACCTTGCGCCAGCGCGGCGACATTGCCGGGTGTCGTCGTCCGAACGATATAAGCCGCGCGCATCGGGCCGAAAATCAGCGCAATCTGTTTCCACGGCGATTCGCTGTCGCCCGGCGTCTCGAAACGCAATTGCCAATAACGCTTGCCTTCTGCGACTTCGCTGGGCGTCAGCCCCGGTTCATGCTGAAAGCTGTGCAGCGCATCGGGGTAGATGCGAACCATCAGTTTGCTCGGCGTGTCGTCGTAGCGGGTCTGCATCGATACCGGCATCAACAGTACCGGATGCCTGGTGTCGAGCGCCTGTACCAGCAGCGCCGGATCACGCTGCGCGAGCAGGCCTTCCGACAAGTTGCGGATGGTGGCGAGTTGCGCCTTGCCACCTTCGGCGTTGCGGCGCGCAGCGGTAACGAGCTGGTCAATCTGCACCTGCTGGCGCCGCAACACGTCCGCAGCGGCGCCTTTCCGCTGCAGCGCAGCCAGATCGCTTTTCGCCTGCGCCAGCGCTGCGCGTTGGCTGCGTTGCGAATCACGCTGCTGGTCGAATTTGGCGCGTGCTCCCTGGATGGCCGCGCGGTTGAGGTCGAGCAAGGGCATGGCGGGCTTTCTGACTGGGTCAGGTCGCGAGGTCCGGGCCTTCCCAGTAGGCGCGGAACGGGAGTTGCAGCAACGCCCCGGCGATCTCGGCGGCGGTCGGTGTATCGGTCAGGGTCGGGAACGAGGCGAAGGGCTTGTTCGGCACGCTGCTTATCGCTGCCACCGAAGCAAAAGCGCCTTCGGCCACGCCGAGGTGCGCCCAGGTCAGCGCCTTGTACGGGTTGAAGCCGGCATTTCTGACCGCCAGAAACTGTGGTGACGCGGCCGCACCGCGGGCGTAGTCGACCAGTGCTGCGCTCAGGCTGGCGCGCCGCGTTGCTCCGATCGGCTGCGTCGCCCCGGGCGCCGGGTCGGTCACGTCGAAGCCGAAACGTGGCTCGCCCATGTGCTCTTCGATCACGAAACACCAGTCGCCGATGTCGGCCTTGTCGATGTCGAAGCCGAAGAAGGTGACGTCGGGGCTGAGAACGCCGGCAAAGACGGGCGTCTGGATGTCGGTCTCGGGATTGGGCGGCAAGCCTTGCGCGTTCTTGACCAGTTTGCTCTGATCGGCCGGCACGTTCTTCTTGCGTTTCCAGGCATACACCGCGCTGTTCGGATAGCGACGCAGCAACTGCCCCTTGATCAGCAGCGCGACGCGGTCGGGATCGGTGATGTTCGGGTCGCTGCGCTTGCCCAGCGCTTGTTTCAGCCATTGATGGATCGGCAACATATCGTCGAGCGACTCGATGCTGCCATCGCTGCGCGCCTTGACGCGGCCCCAGAAGCGCTGGAAGGGCGTGCCGCGCAGGTCGGTCGGAAAGCCCCGCCACAGCAGCTCGCCGTTCATCTCGACATTGGCTCCGACCATGAAACTGTCGATGAAATACTGGTTCACCTGCACCAGCATGATCAGATCCTGCGGCAGGTTGCCGACGCCGGGCATGAAGGCTTCCTGGTTGTAGGCGGCCAGTGCGCTGTACATCGGTTCACGCAGGTGTGGCCAGGCCATCACCCGATCGAACAGCGCCGGCACCATGTAGCGTAGCTTGTCAGCCGCGTTGGCCGTCAGGTATGCCGATACGTAGGCATTCTTCTGGCCGAACGCAGCTTGTGCGATCGAGACCTGCGAGGCCAGGCGCGCCGACAAGGTCAGCTCGGGCTGGGTGCGTGCGCGCACGATCTGCGCCGCCTGCGCGACACCGAAATCGATCGTTTGCACGGCCACCCGCATCGTCTCGAAGGGTTCTCGCCAAAGCGACTGAATGCCGCGGGTCGCGACGGAGAATCGATTCAACACGGCCCGCTCGCGCAGTGCCGGCGGCAGTGTGATGCTGACCACGTCGCGCGGCGGCGCGGCGTCGCCGACCTGGCTGAACTCGAGGCCGGGACTCAATACGAAGCTGCCCGGAATCGCCCCCGCCTGCAGGTCGATGGCGTTCGGCGGCAGGTTGGCGAACAGCGCCACATTGCCGAAGCTGCGCACAGTCGCCAACTGCACGTTGCCCAGCGTGATGCCGGCGGCGCGTGACACGTCGGCACGGCTGGCGGGTATGGCACGGCGCTGGGCATTGAACCGCAGCAGTGGGCGGTCGAGTCGCAGCGCGCCATTGCGCTTGTCGAGCTGCATCGCGCTGAATTGAAGTTGCGCGCCACCGCGTTGGGCCTCGACCAGGAAACCTTCGACACCGCGCCGGCCGAGCGCTTCCACCTGTTCGGTCATCACGCCGAGGTCGGCGCTTCGGGTGCCGGTTGATGCCGACAGCAGGGCACCAAACCGCTGCATGTGGGCATCGGTAAAGACGCCCTTGCTCTGGCCGACGCGGATCATTGGCGGCGGCACGCCTTTGCTGGCGAAGCTTCGCTGTGCCACCGCGGTGGCCGCGAGCAGGCCCTTGATCTGGCCGAGTGTGGGCTGCTTCGACAAGCCACGGTCTGCCAGATCGAACAACTTGCCGGCGTCGCCGTTCAGCGTCAGGCCATCGAAAAGCCTGGTGCCCAGAATGCCATCGGGAACAAACTCGTTGACCGCAAAAACCGCTGCCTTGCTGCTGGCCGCGGCCATCTGTTTCAGATACTGGCCGCCGAGTGCCGGCAGCTGGGCGGCAAACTGCGTGCGCCGTGCCGCGCTACGCAGATTGCGACGCAGCGGGCTCAAGCCGCGGCGCAGGGCGCTGTCGACCAGCGCGGCGGGCAGGCTCGAGCGGTCGATCTGCCCACCCAACGAAGCCAAGGCACCATTCACCTTGAATGCCGCCGCACCCTGTGCTGTCAGCGCCTCGATGCGTGGCAGCGCCGGACCCATCAACTGCAGCAGGCGCTCGTTGGGCAGCGGGTCGAAGTGTTTGGCCTTCAATGCGCGCATCGCCTCGATCGCCAGCCGGGTCAGGTTGAACTTCATTTCGGCGGCGCGGATCTCGCCGATCTGGTCCCAGCAGGCGTCGACGTAGTCTTCCTGATTCTTGCGCACGACTTCGGCGCCGTAGCCCGCTGCGCCGCGGTAGCGCGGGTTCAGGTTCAAACCGGCCAGCCAGTAGCTGGCCTGCTGTGCCTGCACCGCGCTGTGCTGTTTGGCGTGCCAGCCGCCGTACAGCGGCGGCTTGACTTCGATTCGCCGAACGCTGCCATCGGCCTCGTCGACCACCGGGTTGTCGACCTGCGATGCCGGCGTGTTGACGATCGCCGCCAGGCTGCCGGCGTGGGTCGGCGAGGACGATGCGCCGGGTTGATAGCTGATCGGAACCAGCGCCCCTTCCATGCTGGACAGGCCGCCGCCGATCAGTGTGTCGATCGCCATCGGCGCGGTGCCGACGTTGGCCAGCTGCGCGGCAATGGCCGGGTCGTTTTTCCACTTCTTCGGACTGCGCAAGCGGCGCGCCAGATATTCGAAATCACCGGCGGGGCCGGTCGAGAACTCCCAGTGGTAATAAACCGGCAGCACCACGTCGGCGCCCGACGGTTTGCTCCAGGCCGAGGTCAGCGTTTGCATCGCTGCGCTGCTGCCATCGCCGGCCAGCCCCAGACCACGCAGCCGGCCGGGCTCGAAAGCCGGCACCACACAGGCCACGTAGTTGCGGTCCGGCTGCAGCCGGCGCGGGCAGATCAGCCGCGAGATGTTGCTGCTCGGATAGCCCTGCAGATCGTGCTGGATGCCAGCCAGGTCTTGTGCCGCGGACTGGCTGACGACTTGGGCATGCGCCCACGACCATGATTCGTTCAGCGGTGGCAACTCGCTGTTTACGTCAGCGGCGTTGATGCGCACCGAAGGCAACGGCCCCGGGCCCTGCATCTTCGGCGTGCCGGTCTTGGCCACGTCGAGTACCACCAGCACCAGCCAGGGCCGCAGCCGGTGGTCGGCGTTGGCGCGCGCTGGCGTCAGCATCCACGGGAAATCCGGCGGATCGAAATCGATGATGGCGCAATAGTTCGGCTCGAAGTTGGTGGTGTTGGGACGCGGATCGGTGCGCACCACCAGCGAGGTGTCGATGGCAATGACGTCGCCCGGGCCGTGCAGGCGAACCGCCAGCGGCGCGATGGCCTCGCCGGCCAGTGGCGCGGCCAGCGTGACGCCGACATGAGCCTCGGCGTGGGCAGGCAGGTTGCCCAGGTTGTCCACCGTATCCAGCGCAACCGTCAACCCGCGCCGCACCCAGGGAAGAAATTGGTAGGAGATGGCCATGTCGGGCTTCCAGTGGGGTGTGAGCAGGGGCTAGAACATCGTCTCGAAGGCTTCGACGACCTGCACCGCAGCGCCTTTCGCAGCGGCCACATCCTGCGCGTGCCAGAACGACGTGGTGGCCGCGCCGGACAGCGCTGCTGCGCTCATCGTGCCGCTGGCGATGTCCAGCGTGGCGAGCGGCGGCGGGTTGACCACGACCTTTGCTTCCTCAGGCTTCAGCAGCGCCTTGCGGCGCAGCGGCGAACGGGCCGCGGCACCGTGTTCGAGGGTCCAGTTCTTGTGCGCCGTCAGCGTCAGCCCGGGCATCGCCAACACGCCGACTCCGCTTTTTTCGATCGACAGGTTGACCTCTTCGTAGTCGAAGGTTTCGGGCACCGCCGCTTCGAACCCGTAGTCGCGCTGGCCCGATTCGAAGCCCGATGTGAAGCGGTCGAACGACGGCTTGCCCAGCCGGTCGTCCTCGCTCATGTCGATGAACTGAGCGGTCGGGAAGTTGTCGGTCAGGACCTTGTCGGGCGTCTTCAACACCGCACCGAAATGGAGTGAGGCGATCGCGATGCTGCGCTCGCCTTCGATGCCGTCGGAGCCGAGCTTGTCGAGAGTCTTGGCCAGTGGCAGGCGCTTCTGCACGAACTGCAGCACCGCATTCGGGTGCGCCAGCAGCGGCAGCGGCGCGTTGGCGTCGGCCGGCGGCGGTGGCTTGGCGAACGTGGCGAAGGCATCGCCAGCTTGCGCGAGTTGGGCCGACCAGTTGGTCTGCAATTCGAGTTCGCGGCGGAGCTCGCCGGCCAGCGTGAGCTTGCGCACCGTGGTGGCGCGGTCTTCGCCCCAGCTTTCATCGACGTTGAAATGGAAATCGGGCAGCGGCCACGGCGTATGCACCGTGGCACGACCGACGATGTGCCAGCGCCCTGGGCCGGCCAACATCCCGTAGATGTCGACGCTGGCGAAATCGATGTCGAAAACGGCGACTCCGGCAAAGATGTGAATGTCGGTTTCGAAGCGGAATTTAGGAACCAGGTAAATGATGGCGTTGAACTCGAAGCCGCCTTCGAACGAAGCGACGCCGACGTCGCCCCACACCCGCATCGACGAGCCGCCTTGCACGGTGGCCGAGGTCACCGCGAAATAGCCGCGGAACTGCATGCCGACGATGCCGATCGAAAAATCGGCGCCGACGCGCTGGAACGGACTCGGCAGGCCCGGCGGCAGGTCGGTGAAGCGCGGGTGAAAACCGCCTGCACTGATAAGGAAGCTCGGCTTGTCGCCAAACAGCGCCCGAAACGCGAACTGGCCGCTCAACGAGATGAACAACACGCGTGAATCGCGCAGCACGCCGTCGAACCAGATCTGCAGTGGGTCGAAGACCACGCCGCCGGCGAAGTCGACCTGCAGGTACAACAGCGCCAGCGACTTGTCGATCAGCGGCGGCAACTGCACGATGATCTGGCCAACGAAAATGAACTGGCTGGGCTCGATCAACAAGCCGATGCGCGCGGTCACCAGGCTGGGCGTGCCCCAACCGAGTTCGAGCATCGGCCCGATGATGAAACCACCCGCCTTGAAGGGGAAAATCACGCGCAACTGATTGAAGATCTGCGGCGCGTTGGCGATCGGATTCTGCGGAAACAAAAAGCTGTCGAGCGAGCCGGTGGCCAGGCCACTCGACAGTGCGTCGCGGTTGACCGTGTGCTGCACGCCGAGCAGTCCGCCCAGACCGGTCAGCGTGAAACCGAAGCCGAGCTGGATTGGTGGCAGTTGCGCGACGATGATCAGCAGGAACGACCAGCCACCAGGATTCTTGGTGCCGAGCAGCCCGATCGCCTTCACGCCGATCTGCATCAGCTTGATATCGATGATGCCGCCGTATTCGCCGCGATCGGGATCGAACAGCAGAAAACCGCCACCCTTGACGATGCCCGCATCGATGGCGAGCCCGGCGCCGGACGGTGGCTTCAGGCCCCAGCCGGCTTCGGCCACACCGGCGAGCAGATTTTTCAGATCGAGCTTGGTTCCCAGGCGGTCGATAGACCCGGAAAACGGGCCGATCTGCACCTGAAACGAACCCGACAGTTCGACCTGCACCCGATTCAGTCCATCGGCCTTGCTCAGCTCGAAGGTGAGAAACGGGATCTGCACCGGGCTGTTCGGGATCGCCTCCAGCGGGATCGTCGCCTTCAAGCCGGTGCCGTCTTTCAGCCGCAAACCGCCGGCCTTGTCGGCGATCAGCCCGAACGTCAGCGCGACTTCGATCTGGTCGCCGATCACCGCCCCGAGGAAAGGATCGTCGCCGACCTTCAGCACCAGTTTGCTGTCCTTCAGGTCGAACTCGACCCGCGGGTCGGTGTTTTTAAGCAGGATCGCGCCGCTCAGTTCGCCGATCGAGAAGTGCGTTCCATCGGCTTTGCCCAGGATCAGCGGTGACGCCGTGCTCTTGCGGCCGAAGCGGATGCCGAATTCGACATCGCCACTCAGCTTCGGCACCGGCAGGGATGCGGGCAACGGCAACAAGGGTGGCAGGTCGATGCCGAGCACGACTTCGCTGCTGGCTGTGAGGGACAGCGCGAACTGCTCGCCAACCCCTTGCTGCGCTTCCAGGTTGCTTTTCAGCTTGGCGAACAACTGCGCCGGCGTGGCGCCGGCAGGGCCGATGTAGCCGAATGCCAGCGCGAGCGATTTGCCCGCCGATCCGGCGAGGTTGAAGGTTTGAGTTGCCTGTCCGGGGGGCAGCGCCAATGCCGGCACCGCAGCGGCCGCTGTCAAGCCCTCGGTGTTGAACGATCGATCGATCAGGGTGCCCAGCGCCATGATCGCCAACCCGAGGATTGCCTGGCCTTCGGTGACCTGGGCGCTGTTCAATGCGCCGCCGGCCGGATCGAGCCCTTTGATGATGTGCACCAGGCGCCGCGCTGGCGCGTCTGCGGCGGGCGCGTCGGCATCGCCGGAAAGAATCAGCAACAGCTTGGCAATCGAATAGGCCGATGGCGGTTTGCCCGGCTGGGCGCCGACGATGCGGTCGATCTGCCGCACCACCTTGGTCAGGTCGCCGAGATCGACATTGCCTTCTTCCAGATGGGCCAGGACCTCACCGAGCGTTTTCAGCGCAGCGACGGTTTCGCCGGTCACCAGGGTTGCCATGGCGAGCGACTTGGCTGCCGCGCGGGTGGCTGCAAAGGCACTCGGGTCGATGGTGGCGGCTGTCTTGTCCAGCTCCAGCCCGAGCCGCGTGCGCAAGGCGTCGCCCAGCGGTGCGCCGAGCGCTGGCGGCGCTGCCTGCGCCTGGAGGTAAGTCACCGCAGCCTGGAACCAGGCAAAAGCCCGCAAGAAAACCGTGTCCGAAGTGCCCGCCATGCCGTGCCTTCTTTCTTGGTGCAGGCGGCGACTCTACGGCGATGGTCGGCAAAGGTCCAGACCCTTTGCACGCGTGCGTCGAGTCCGATGGCCGGGGACTTTTGCCTGGGTAAAGATGCGCCTTGATTGACGTCAAAGCCTGACGTAACAGAAGATTGCGTCTGTTACCGGGCGTTGAATCGAGCCGAGTCCGACCGTGCGGCCGGCGGGTCTGGCTTGGCGCAGCATCACGACCACCACCGTTGCGGTCGTTCTCTGACTGCCTCATTTTGCACAGCTTGGTGAGAGCGGAGCCTGCCGGATGATCGGCTCCGTCCATGTCCCCCGGGCCGGTTCGAGATCGGAGTGTTTCGCATCGAGTGGATCCGGCCCTCCTTTACTTCCCTCCGCCGGTCACCCGGCAGCCTCCGCTGCGAACCACTGGTTCGTGCGCAGGCCTTTTACACGACGGTGGCGCCGGGAGCGATGTGGTGGGATGCCGTGTGGAGGGAAGCACAGGAGGGAAGCAAAGGAGGGGCGGCTCGAGTCGGCTCGAAACGCCTGGGCAGTGAACCGGGCCGAGGTCCGCAGGACACCCAGTCGCCATAACCGGCGCCCGCCGCACGATTGGCTGGTGTCGGTCACGGCAAATGTGGTTAAGGCGCCGGCAGCCCGTTCGCTTGCGCATCCTGACCGAGGCAGCCATTGTGTGGATTCGCCTGTGGGTGCGGGCTTCGCAGCGATTGGAACCGATCGGCGCGACATGGTGGCTGGCTGCTCACGGCCAAATGCAGTACTTGACGGTCGAGAAAACGACGCTGGGAAGTTGCCGTTCAACAATACCAAGTTAACTGGCCGCGGCGGTGCCGAGGGACACCGCTGGGAACCACCGGTTCGACGCGGAGTCAGGGCGCACCTCTTTGAAGTGCCTCGGACTCTCTGCCAACGTGACGAAGCAAAGGGCTGAGAGAAGAAACTTGATTTCCCCGAGCGCCACTACTCTACGGTCAGCTCATACCTAACGTCCTGACTGAAGCCATCGTATGCGTAGATCCCCGAGAAATGTACGGTGTGCTTCCCGGCTTCCATCGGCGCGAGCACAACCCAATATCCAGCTCCGGCTGCCATGCCGTGCACACCACTGACGGTGTCCTCAAGTTCGAAGCAGCCCGACTCCGCGAGCTGCACCGCACTTGTCGGGAGTGGAGCATCGTCCACCTTGACGATCAAGCGCTCGGCGCTTCGGTTCGCCGCACTCACGGACGTCTCGAGATTCGGGCACACGTTTAAACGTAGATGGATGTTTTGGGCAAGGGAGTTCAGTACCGGGATGAGGATGAACTTGTTCCGCGGAACGCTGCACCGGCGCGCCGTGGGTCGACTGTCATTGCTTCCGGTCAGGAAAAAGACGGACTGGTTTTGACGGACTGCGCACAGGGATCCTGTGGAGTCTTTGCTCGGCTGCTTGTCTGACGCAAATGACCGCGACCATTGCCAGTAGGCCCGCAGCCAGTGCGCAAGCGGCTGAGCGGCAATGGCTCGCCGGAATCCACGGTAGTGACAACACTTCTTGGAGTGGCCGTGATGATGCTCGCCCACTTCTTGAGCTCGGTGACTCGCTGCTCCGTTCGAGTGATCAGAGACTGAGTATTGCGGGAGTCGATCGCTGGATCGTGCGGGACGGCAGTAGTGACTGCCCGGCAATCTTGATCCCGGAATGCGAGCCATGCCCGTTGCGCCCGAATCAGTGACTGACGCGCTGCAGCGAGTTCCGGTTGTTGCTTCGTACCCTCAGTTTGCATGAGGAGAAGCGCCTGGTAACTTTCATTGAGCTCGATATCCGCACGATTGAACTGCTGAGACAAACAGCCGGAGATCGTGATCTGGTTATCAGGTCCCATGATGCAGTCCATCGCCACAGCGTTCGTTACGCCGAGCGCGCAGCACAGAGCCACAAAGCCAGAGGCAAACCGTCGAGACCACGGCCCATAGCAATCAAATCGGCACTTGCGATGACGGAGAGTCACGAACGTTGTCCAATGCGAGTGGTGAGCTAATCCAAGATAGGAAAGGTCCTAACGGCCTGCCTCCAACACCACCGTGTACACGGCTCACCCACACGGCGGTTCGTTGCGTTGAATGTTATGCGAATCAGTCCTGGCTGACCCCAGCGCTGGCGGGCCGAGTGGGCCCGCCCCAGAGCTGCCTCTTGCGGCTGACTGCAACGGGATGTTGAGCTCGCCGCCTCGAAGACCGGTCGTTCAGATCGCGCGGGGTTGGACGGCTGCTGTCGGCGCTGACCGCGAACTGGAAGTCCCGGCCACTTGCAGTCATTGACGGAAAAGAATTCGAAGCCCGTAAGCTGTCGTTCAACGTGAAGGCGACTGGCGCGTTGCGGCAAGGGGCCGCACGGTGCACGAATTCCAGCGGCACTTTGCGGCCCCTTGTCGCAACGTGTCCGAGTCGACCGACCGGTTAAGTCGCGGCGCCGCGGCATTCATGGCGACACTCTCCGCAACACGCCACGACTCAGAATGAGCCCAGAGTCACTCTCTGGTTCGCCAGGCTTCACTTGCTCGAGCGTCTGCCACCGGAGGTGCGCGCCTTTGCGCATAGCGCGGCCTCGCACAACCTCTCCGTTCCTACCACTCGTGACAGTGAGCATTGCGGCGTTGCCACTGGCGGAGCCTTCAACAGACCCCTCACCACCCTCGTTTAGCCGCCCGCATCCGACCGTGGCCATCGAGTGCTCGCCCGATACTTTGTCGCCGTTCTGGTTGAGCTTGAAGATAGCCGACCCGCATTCCGCACCGGCGCGTCGCTCCGCGCGCGTGCGCACGTCAATTTGCCACTCGCCTGTGAAGGGCTGCTCGGCGGACGCGGAGCCGAGCACGATCAAGCAGCCCCACACGATCGTCCGGAAAGCACGAGTATTCATCTGCGATTCAACGTTTGAGATGAGAGGCATGACCCGGCTTGCCGGGGCATGTCCTCTCGATTGAAGGGTGTGCGCCCAGCATGGGCGCGAACTTATGGGGCGCAAGTCCCCTGTGGGAGTACCGACTTGGACTCATCGTGAGCAAGGATAACCACGAGCCGAAGGCAAGGGCGATGTCGCGAGGCATGGTCTGGAGGAAGCCGGAGTGCAAGAGGTGCGAGGCGACGGACAGAAACCGCATAGTCAAGGCCGAGGGATGCGAGGCGAGCTGGCACATGACAGCAAAGCCCACCGGTACGCAGCCTACGGTAAATGCGGCGCTTGTGCACCGACAGTTCGCGTTCTTACCTGGGGAGATCTGCGCCGCAAGCGGCGCGCCTGCGATGACGAGCAACCCGGAACGGTTCACCCGGGATATCAAGGACCAGGTGCCGCGGCGAGCTGCCCGCCGCGAGCGAAGAAGCCGGCAGCAATCGTCATCACGGCGCGCAGCGCGCCCGGCGGTAACGCCGGGTGTGACGGCGCAGAAGTCAGCAGAGGCCGTAGTAGGTCGCCAGGTGTCGGGCGGCTGAAGGGCTGAACAACGAGACACAAGGAGCAGCCCGTGAGGATCTCGACCGCACCGCCGACCCCGCCCGGGGAAGGTGCGCCGACGGCCCGCACGCAGCGAGCCTTGAGACACGACGAAGCAATGACAACGACAACGCATCTGCTCGACGCAGTGCTGGCCAGAGACAACCTGGCACGGGCGTGGCAACGGGTCAAGTCCAACAAGGGGGCACCGGGCATTGACGGCGTGACCGTGGCGGACTGGCCTGCCCATGCGCGCGAACACTGGCCGGCGCTGCGAGAGCAGATCGAACAAGGGCGATATCGACCGCAGCCGGTGCGACGGGTGGAGATACCCAAATCCGACGGCGGGAAACGGCTGCTGGGCATCCCGACGGTGACAGACCGTGTGGCCCAGCAAGCCATCGCCCAGGTGCTCACGCCGATCTTCGATCCGACGTTCTCGGATTCGAGCTTCGGCTTCCGACCGGGCCGCAATGCACACCAGGCGATACGGCAGGTGCAGGCAAACGTGAAGGATGGCAGACGCATCGCGGTTGATCTTGATCTGGCCAAGTTCTTCGACACCGTCAATCACGACGTGTTGATGAACCTGCTGGGCCAGATCATTGCCGACAAGCGGCTGCTGGCTCTGATCGGGCGCTACCTGCGCGCCGGAGTGCTGGTCGGTGAGCACATGGAACCGAGCGACGTTGGCACTCCGCAAGGGGGGCCACTGTCGCCACTGCTGGCCAACATCCTGCTGCACCAACTCGACCAAGAATTGGAACGTAGAGGACACCGCTTCGCGCGCTACGCCGATGATCTGGTCATTCTGGTCAAAAGCCAACGCGCCGGCGAGCGGGTGATGCGCAGTATCACGCGGTACCTGGAGACAACGCTCAAGCTCAAGGTCAACCCTGCCAAAAGCAAGGTGGCGGCCATGGGTGAATGCAGTTTCCTCGGCTTCACGATCAAGGGCACGAAGATCCGCTGGACCGACAAGGCTCGGGCGAACTTCAAGCACCGGGTCACCGAGCTGACGGGGAGAAGCTGGGGCGTGTCGATGGACTACCGGCTGCACAAGCTGGGGCAATACCTTCGGGGCTGGTTCGGTTACTTCGGCATCAGCGAGTACTACCGACCCGTGCCCGAACTGGACGACTGGATCAGGCGGCGAATCCGCATGTGCTACTGGAAACAGTGGCGCTGGGTGCGCACCAAAATCAAGAATCTGCTGGCCTTGGGCGTGAGCCTGAAGACGGCAATCCAGCATGGCGTCAGCAGCAAGAGCTACTGGCACATGGCGCGAACTCC
Organism: Ideonella sp.; assembly: GCA_039932405.1. Classification (GTDB taxonomy): domain Bacteria; phylum Pseudomonadota; class Gammaproteobacteria; order Burkholderiales; family Burkholderiaceae_C; genus Ideonella_A. Next base: position 470 of record JBDTQC010000038.1, on the reverse strand, counting down.
GGCGGTGCAGCAGGCATTGACCAACGCGTGGTTGAAAGCGCAAGGGCTGCTCAGCGTGAAAGACCTGTGGTGCAAGGCCCAGGGCTATACGGTTTGAACTTCGTCGAGCGAGCCGACTTGTTGAACCGCCCACTGCGGACCCGCATGGTGGGTGGTGTGGGGGCTGGGAGTTAGAAACTCCTGGCTACCCGATTGGGCGTCTGGTTCACTTTGGACTGACCTTCCAGGTGGCGGGTAGGGTGAGCCAGGCTTCCTTCTTGCTGTGGGTGTAAGAGTCAGTAGGCTCAGGAAGCCCGTTGTCAGCGAAGCAGCCTCCTGCTATGCCGACAAGCTCAGGAGCGGTGGACAAATACCAGTAGAGCGTTGTGCCGCAAGCTGAACAAAAGTGGCGTTCCTGGTCGTGGTTGTTGCCCTCGTGGTGAAAGGCGTAAACCGTTGTCTTGCCAGCTTTCTCGGTGACGCTCGACTTT
>JBDTQC010000037.1:0-14074 GCA_039932405.1 Ideonella sp. | reverse complement strand
CCGAATTCGGGAAGGCGTTGATCTCTTCGATGTAGACACCAGGTGTTTGAATCTCGGGCATCGAGGCCTCCTGTGCCGTGGATCAAGGAGCGGCAAGCCGCCGTCAGCGCAACGCGTCGCGCAGTGTCATCCCGGGGGCCAGACCCAGCGCTGCGGCCAGTGGATTGACATGCGACAACACCCCATGATCCCACGCGTACGAAAGCACCTGCATCGCCGGCCACCAGCTGGGTGTTGCTGTCGACCAGCAGCACGCTCCCGTGTTTGCCTGCGGCGAGCCATTGCCTGCGCGGCGGGTCAGGTACTTCGTATTCATTCGCCATCGCGAATTCGGCCGAGGCGGCTGACCGGTCGGCTGACGCAGGTCTTACTGCGGTGCGGCCTGTGGTCCGCGAATCAGCTTGCCCGGAAGCGCCCCTGTGCGCTTGCCCTCCTGCATGATCGCTTGCCCCGATTTGAAGGTGGCCACATAGCCTTCTGCGGTCTGCACCAGGCGACGTCCACCTGCCGGCAGATCGAAGGCGACATACGGCGGCGGCAAGCGCAAGCGGTCGAAGTCGATGATGTTCACATCAGCCAGGTAGCCTGGTTGCAGCAAGCCGCGGTCTTTCATGCCATAGATGGCGGCGGTGTCGCGGGTCTGGCGCTTCACCATCAGTTCGAGCGGCAAGGTCGGGCCGCGTTGGCGGTCGCGCGCCCAGTGCGTCAGCATGTAGGTCGGCATGCTGACATCGCAGATGTAGCCGCAGTGCGCACCGCCATCGGCCAGGCTCATCATCGTGCGCGGATGTTGCAGCTCGGTGTGTAGCTGGCGCAAGTCGTTGTAGGCGTAGTTGAAACTGGGGAAGTAGATGATGCCCTTGCCATCGTCGGCCATCAACATGTCATAGGCCACTTCCAGTTGCGAACGACCGGTGCGCTGTGCAATCGCGGCGATCGAGTGTTCCTGAGCGGGCTCGTAGTCGGGCTCGGCGCCCAGCGCGTACATCTTGTGGAAGCTCTCTGTCAGGTACGACAGCCGCGAGTCATGCCGCGTCGCCCCCGCCAACGCTTGAACGTCCGTGAGCTGCGCGCGCACGGCCTGGTCGCGCAGCCGTGCCAGCTTGTCGGGCCAGGCCAGCGCCGCCATCTGCTGCCACACCGGGTGCGCCATGAACGGATGGGTGGATCCCAGCCAGGCCATCAGAATGCCGGCCGGGCGCCCTGCAACCGCGCCATACAGCGGAATGCCGGCAGCGTGTGTTTCGTCGAGTGCGGCAAGCAGCCTGATCCAGGTGTCGGGCGTCTGGTCGGTCTGCACCAGCGCAAACGCCACCGGCAACTGGTTGTCGAGCGCCAGCTGCCGCATCCACGGCAGCTCGATTTCCATCTGGTAGTGGTTGGCGGTCATCTGGAACACGCCGTGGCCGACCTTGCCCAGCACCCGTGCCAGGCCCAGAATTTCGTCGGGCGAGGCGAAGGTTCCGGGCGGGTATTTGCGACCCTGGTACTTGTGAATGATGGTGCGGCTGGTCGAAAAACCCAGCGCGCCCGCACGCAGCCCGCCTTCCACCAGTTCGACCATCGCCTGGATGTCGGCCGGCGTGGCTTCGTCGTGCGTGATGCCGCGCTCGCCCATCACGAAGGTGCGCAGCGCCGAGTGCGGAATCTGCGCGCCGACATCGAGCGCGCGCGGCATGCGTTCCAGCGCGTCCAGGTATTCCGGGAAACTCTCCCATTGCCAGTCGATGCCCTCGGCCAGCACTGTGCCGGGAATGTCTTCGACACCCTCCATCACGCTGATCAGCCAGTCGCGCTTGTCGGCGTGCACCGGCGCGAAGCCGACGCCGCAGTTGCCCATCACCACGCTGGTCACACCGTGATCGGTGGACGGGCTCAGGTAAGGGTCCCAGGTGACCTGGCCGTCGTAATGGGTGTGCACATCGACCCACCCCGGGGTGACGAGTGCACCGCTGGCGTCGATGTCCTGCTTGCCTGGGGCCAGCTTGCCGCCGACGGCCGCGATGCGGCCATCCTGAATGCCGATGTCGCCGCTGTAGCGCGCGTTGCCGCTGCCGTCGACGATCGTGCCGCCGCGAATGGTGGTGTCGAACATTGGAACTTGCCTCTTCAATCGAGTTTGATGTTTGCCGCGCGAATGACTTCGCCCCAGCGCAGTGAGTCACTGGTGACGATGGCGGCGAACTCGGCGCCGGAAATGCCCGACGGGTCGTTGCCCTGCTTCGCGATCGCCTGAAGCATCTCCGGTGAACGCACCGCCTTGGCAAGCGTCGTCGCCACCTTGTTCGCGACTGCGGGGTCCATGTTGCCGGGGCCGAAGATCCCTTGCCAGCCGACGATGTCGAGTCCCTTGACGCCCTGTTCGGTCAGAGTCGGCAGGTTTGGCAGCACCGAGACGCGGTTCGGAGTGGCCGTACCGATGCCCTTTGCCTTGCCGGACTGGATCAACGCGACCGCGCTGGAAGTGCCATCGAAGTAGAGCTGCACCTCACCCGACATCAAGGCGCGCGATGCATCGGCGGTGCCCTTGTACGGCACATGCACCATGTCGATGCCGGTGCGCATCTTCAGCAGTTCCGCATTCAGATGCGAGGTCGAGCCTTTCGAATACGAGGCGTAGTTCAGCTTGCCCGGGTTGGCCTTGGCGTAGGCAACCAGTTCAGCCACATTGCTGAACGGCGCGTTCGGAGGCGCGATCAGCACGGTGGCCGATTTCATCACCTGCGTCAGCGGCGTGAAGTCCTTCACCGGGTCGTAGGGCAGTTTCGAATACAGGTGCGGATTCTGCGTGTGCGTGATGACGATCGTGTACAGCAAGGTGTGGCCGTCGGCTGGCGCCCGCGCCACCTCCTGCGCACCAATGAAGGTGCCGGCTCCCGGCTTGTTCTCGGTGATCACGGTATGGCCGCCGAGTTCATCGCTCAGCAGCTTGGCAACCATGCGCGCATTGATGTCGGACCCCGAGCCGGCCGGGAACGGCACGACGATGCGGATCGGTTTGCCGGCGATCGGCCATGTGGCCTGTGCGCTCGCGCTCGAGGAATAGATGCCGGCAAGCAGCGACACGGCAGTGGCGAAGACGGCGGATGTCGCGCGGCGGCGGGAAAGACTTTTCATTGGTGCTACTCCGGTGGATTGATGGGACTGGGCGGTCAGGCCATCGCCTGGCCGCCGTTGAGATCGAGCGTCACGCCCGTCAGGAAAGAGGCGTCGTCGGAAGCGAGAAAGGCCACGCTGGCAGCCACGTCGTCGACTTGGCAATGGCGGCGCAACGGGATCTCACCGAGCACACGTTCACGTTCTTCGGCCGTGCGCCGCTGCGACCAGAGCAGGCGGGTGCGTTCGGTCATCACCACGCCCGGGCAGATGCTGTTGACGGTGATGCCGTGCGGGCCATATTCCATTGCCAACTGGCGCCCGAGCGCGCTGATGGCACCCTTTGCGGCGGCGTAGTTGGCGCCGGCGATCAGGCTGCCGAATCGGCCCGCCTTGGAGCCGAAGTTGACGATGCGGCCGTAGCGGTTTTCAACCATGCTTGGCAGGACGGCTTGACAGGCCCAGACCGTACCCATCAGGTTCAGGTCCATCACGCGCTGCCAATCGGCGCTGCTTTGCTCGGCGAAGCGGTAAGGCGTGTGCAGCGAGCCGCCGGCGTTGTTGACCAGGATGTCGATGTGCTGTGCGCTCGCAAGCACACCCGCCAAGCTGCTTGCCACCTGAGCGGCGTCCAATGAATTCATCGCGACGGTTTGCACCTCGAGGCCGCAGGCGGCAGCGTGCCGGGCCGCTTCATCGAGCGCTTCGTCGTCGACGTCGGTGATCCATACCTGTGCGCCTTCGGCGGCCAGCCGCAATGCCGAGGCCAGGCCGATGCCGCGCGCTGCGCCAGTGAGCAGCGCGTTGCGCCCGCCGAATCGACGGCATGCGCCAGCATGCGTGTCTGCCGGCCGCGGTTCGTCGAGCCCGCCGTAGTCGATGGTGTGGGTGTCGTTCATGGGTTGCTTTTCATGATCAGAAAGTCTGCATGCCCCAGCGCCGCACCGTGCGCTGTTCGATCCAGCGGAACAGCAGCCCCTCCACGGCAAGTCCGATCAGGATGACCGTCAACAGTCCGGCAAAAACGGCGCCGATGTCGAGCTGGTTCTTGCGCTCGTAGATGAACCAGCCCAGACCGCCGGACCCCGAGCTGACGCCGAAGACCAGCTCGGCGGCAATCAGCGTGCGCCAGGCAAAGGCCCACGAAATCTTCAGCCCGGCCAGCAAACTGGGGAAGGCAGCAGGCACCAGGATCGCGGCGGTGTAGCGCAAACCTCGCAGGCCGCAGTTGCGTCCGACCATGCGCAGCGTCGGCGACACCGAGCGGAATCCCGAGTGCGCGTTCAGCGCCATCGGCCACATCACCGAGTGCACCAGCACGAAGATCAGGCTCCCGTTGCCCAGGCCAAACCACATCAGCGCCAACGGCAGCAGCGCAATCGCCGGCAGCGGGTTGAAGACGGACGTCAACAGGTCGAGCAGATCCGCGCCGAATCGTGTGGTGGCCGCCAGCGCTGCCAGCAGCATCGCCAGCACCACGCCGATCGCGAACCCCTGCAACAGCACGATCAGCGAGTTGGCGGCGCGCTGGGGAATGACGCCGCTGGCGGTGGCTTCGTACAGGCTGCCAAGCGTTTGCAACAGCGTCGGGAACAACAGGTCGTTGTTCATCCAGCGCCCGTAGAGCTCCCAGGCCAGCGCGATCGCGGCGAGGATCGACAGCTTGCGCAGCCACGGCCGTTGCGCGTAACCCGCGAGGGGTCGCCAGGCAGGCGCGGAGATGGCGGCGTTGGCGCTGGTCATGCAGCCTCCTGAGGGACACCCGCCTGAGCGAACAGGCTGGTGTGAATCATGTCGGACAGACGCTCACCCTTCGCAAGCAGGCGGTCGGTGCCATCGCTGGTCACCTCATCCTTTACGCGGCCGGGGTGCGGTGACAGCAGAAGGATGCGGCTGCCGATCCGGATCGCCTCCTGGATTGAATGGGTGACGAAGATCACCGTGAAGTGGGTGTCGTTCCACAGCTGCAACAACTCGTCCTGCATCGCCACCCGGGTCATCGCGTCGAGTGCGGCGAAGGGTTCGTCCATCAGCAGGATGTCGGGCTCCATTGCCATGCCGCGGGCGATGGCCACGCGCTGCTTCATGCCGCCCGACAGCGTGTGCGGATAGGCATCGGCAAAGCCGTCGAGCTTGACCTTCGCGATGACCTCGTCGGCACGTTGCCGAGCTGCCGCGCCACGCAGCCGACCGGCTGCTTCGAGCGCGAACACCACGTTGCCACGCACTGTCTTCCATGGCAGCAGCTGGTCGAATTCCTGGAACACCATCATCCTGTCTGGACCTGGCTCCCGTACCGGATTGCCGCGCAGGCGGATGTCGCCTTCGGCCGGGAGCAGATAGCCACCGATGGCCTTCAACAGCGAGGACTTGCCGCAGCCCGAAGGTCCGAGCAACACCATGCGGTCGCCTTGGCAAATGTCGAAGCTGACGTCCTCGGTGGCGGTCACCACCTTGTCTTCACTGCGGTATTGCAACGTGACCCGGTCGACCTCGAGCAGGGCCTGTTCCACGGCGGCAGTTCAGTTGCCCGAGGCCGGGTGCAGATCGGTGATGAAGGCGTCCTTCCACGACGCTGGCTTGACCTTGATCGCGCCGGTGCTGTGCATGAACTCGGCAAAGGCCATGATGCCCAGCGGCGTGGTGTTGAACTCGACCTTTGGATCGTTGAGCATCTCGACCACGTTGTCCACCGACTCCTTGTCACCCGACAGCTTCAGATAGGTGACAGCCGCAGCCTTCTTGTCGCGACCGATCATCGCCTGGGCTTCGCGCAGCGCGGCCGAGAAGGCCTGAACCATCTTCGGATTGGCGTCGCAGTATTTCTTCGTTGCATAGATCACGTTCGTCGAGCTCGGCCCGCCGAGCACGCTGAACGTGTCGATGACCGGCTTCATGCCAGCCTTCATTTCACGGAACGAGAACGGCGGGACGGTGAAGTCGCCCGTGACCTCGCTCTTGCCCGACAGCATCAGCGCCATGCTGTCCGACAGCGGCATTGCCACGGTCAGCTTGTCGAGTCGGTCGAACTCTTTCGGCCCGAACTCCTTTGCGGCAGCCATCTGAAGCACCACCGCCTGGGTCGACACCTTTATGCCGGACACGACGATGCGATCCTTCTCACCGAAATCCTTGAGCGACTTGATTGCCGGGTTGCGCGTCATCAGGTACATCGGCATCGAATTGAGCGAGGCGATGCCTACCACCTGGTTTTGCGTACCCTGCGTACGCGCCCACATGGTGAGGAACGGCGGCGGGCCGACCACGGCGAAGTCCAGGTTGCCAGAAAGCAGCGCATCGTTCATCACCGCGCCACCGGTGAACTGCTGCCAGGTGACGTTGACGTCATTGATGCCCAGCTGCGCGGCGTGCTTTTCGATCAACTTGTCCTGCTGCATGATCATCAGCGGGATGTAGGCGATGCCGTACTGGCGTGCGACACGCACGTCGGCGGCTTGTGCGGTGGCGGCAAAGGCTACGAGTGCCAGCAGCGCGAGCTTGCGGTGCGCTGCAGCGCACCAGGAAACGGTGGGATGGGATCGTGCGGTCATTCAGGGCTCCTAGGTGGGTTGCCGGATCCCCTCCGGCGGGGCGGCGATCAGTTCATCCAGGTGCCACCGTTGACGTCGATGGATTGCCCGGTGATGTAACGGGCTTGCGGCGAACACAGGAAGCGCACGCTGTCTGCAATTTCCTCGGGCAAACCCAGGCGGCCGAGCGGAATCCGGGCCGCCAATTCCGGCCAGCGCTCACGCGGAATCATCTGGCCCTCGATCGAACCGGGCACGACGGCATTGACGCGAACCCCGCCACTTGCCAGTTCGACTGCCAGAGATTTGACGAGTGCGAGTACGCCTGCCTTCGACGCGCAGTAGTGCGGCTTCGTCCCGAGTCCGTTCGGTACCAAGGCGGCGACGCCGGTGCGCGCGGCACGCGACGAGATCATCACCATCGAGCCGTGGCTGGCCAACAGCGCGGCAGTGGCAGACTGCGCGACCAGAAAAGCGCCGGTGAGGTTGACGTCGATGACACGACGCCATTCATCTGCGGAAATCTGCTGAACCGGCCGCGCCGGCGCAGTGATGGCGGCCGAATGAATCAGCGCCACCACGGGCCCCAGCTCATTGGCACGGCTCATCATCGCGGCACAGGCTTGTGCATCGGTGATGTCGGTGCGAATGAAGTCGACGTTATCCGCAACCGAATCCTGTGGAGCCTGCAGGTCTGCAATCAAAACACGGTGGTCTGCGCTGAATCGACGCACGCAGGCCAAGCCGATGTTGCTCGAGCCTCCGGTGACCACGACGACTGGACGCTGGCTCATGTCGATGTCTTCATGTTCAATAGTCCGACGCCGGAACGTGGCTTGCCGCGGGATCGATGGCGACGTCGATGACGGTGGTGCGAGACGCGCCGCGCGCCGCGGTGATAGCCAAGCCCAACGCCTCGGGTCGGTCGACGCGCACCCCATCGCAACCCATGCCACGAGCCACGAGGGAGAAATCGACTGGTGAAAAATCGACCGCAATCCTCCGCTGCTTCATGTTGTCGCGCACCATGCCCAGGCCCTGGTTGTTGGCCACGATGACGGTGATCGGCAATTGCTCCTGCGCGCAGGTTGCCAGTGTATTGATGGTCATCGCCGCACCGCCGTCGCCGATCAGGCAGATGACATTGCGTTGGGGATACACCAGTTTGGTCGCCGCTGCAGCGGGTAGGGCCCAGCCCATGCCGCCGATGCCGCCGGGTGCCACCAGCTGTCCGGGGGTGCGCATGCGCAGCATGCTTGTCACCCAGATGCGGTTGTTGCCGGCGTCCAGCACCAGCATGTCGTCCGGTGTCAGAAGGCGATCGAGCACGCGCACGATGTCGGCGTAGTGCATCGTTCCGTCTGCCGCGACCGTTTCGGGCAGCACCCCGAAGCCGTGTTCACGGTTGTTGGCCGCAATGCCCGCCAGACGCGTCTCGCGCCGCGCCTGGCCCAGCGGCAATTTGCTCAGCGTGTCGAGCACGTCGGCGACATCGCCGGTGATCGCGAGGTCGACCGGGTAGACCCAGCCAGCATGGCGCGAATCGATGTCCACCTGGACGATGGTTTGCCGCGAGGGATCGATCAGGCCCTCGTCACGGAAGCGCAGGTAGTCGGGCCCGAGGCTGGCGCCGAGAGCGACCACCAGGTCGGCCTGACCGAGCATCCGGTTCGCGCTCTTGCTGCCCCAGGTGCCAAGCATGCCCACCGCGACTGCAGCGGTTTCGTCGATCACCGCTTTGCCGTTGTAGCTGGTAGCAACGGCGATGCCGGCGCTGGCGGCCACCTGGGCCAGCAACACGCGACCGCGCTCGGTCTGCGCGCCCTGTCCGGCGATGAAAACCGGCTGCGACGCACCGGCAATCAAGCTGGCCAGTTGGGCCACCGCCGTGGCGTCGGCGCGGGCTGGGGTATGCCTCAGATAGCCAGCCGATGGATAGAGCTTGACTCGAGTCTGCTCCGGCATCTCGCGGCGGATGATCGGTGTCTTCAGCACCAGCGCCGCCGGTCCCATGCGCGGCAGTTGCGCGTGCTTGAAGGCCAGTTGCAGGCCGTATACCGCTTCGTGTGGCTCGGTGGCGTAGCCGCAATATTTTGTCATCGTGCCGAGCACGGTGCGCACATCGGCAGCGCCATAGTCGCCGGTCATGGTCTGGTACACGCCGTACATGCCGAAGCCGTCGTAGCACGAGGTATCGGTCAGCACCACCATCGGTGAGCCGGCGAAATGCGCTTCGAGAATGCCGAATGCGCCGGTGGTGCTGGCGAAGGGCCCCTGGCCCATGAAAACCCCCGGCTTGCCGGTCAGCTTGCCGTAGACCTGCGCCATCACCGACGCCGTCTGCTCGCTGCGCGTCAGCAGCACGCGAAACTGATCGCGCACCTCGTGGAATTCGTCGAGCATCCATGTGATGCCCAACCCAGGCAGCGTGAAGGCGTGACTGGCGCCGCATTCGAGCAAGGTGCGAACGATGGCGTTTTTAGTTGTTGTCAAGAGAAGTCGTTGTCTCGAAGGGTGGATCAGTTTGCATTTTATGCAAGCGCTTGCATTCGAGATTAACCGGCATGATCCATTGGGTCAATTCAGGGTTTTCACCGAATCGGCAAAAACTCATGCATGCGATTGCATCGTCGTAAGATAGCGTGATCAATCGGTTCGACATGAGACAAAGCGCCGCACCACCCTCCGATCGCGTCGAGCCCTTCCGGCCGGGGCGTTCCGCCTCACTGGCCGACGTCGCCTCGTTGGCGGGCGTATCCACCGGCACCGTCTCGCGCGCCTTGACCCGCCCGACGATGATCAGCCAGGCTACCCGGGAACGCGTGCTCGCTGCGGCTGAGCGCCTGGGCTACGTCGCCAATGGCGCGGCACGGGCACTGGCGATGCGGCGCACGATGACGGTTGGAGCCGTCGTGCCGCGCTTCGGCACGTCGTCGTTCCCGACGATGATCCAGGCACTTGAGAGCACTCTCGCTGCCGAAGGCTACACCTTGCTGTTGGCCGCGCCTGAACATCACAACATCCACGAAGGGACCATCCTTCGGGCTCTTTTGGAGCGCGGCGTCGATGCCGTGGCGCTGCTCGGCTCTGAACACCCGCCGGAGGTTTTCGGGCTGCTGGCGACACATCGCACGCCGTACGTGATGATGTGGTCTGCGCCGAGCAACGCCGGGCCCAGTGTGGGCTTCGATGAATCTGCAGCGGCGGCAATGTTGATCGAGCACCTCGCCGGTCTTCAACATCGTGAGATCGGCTTCATTGGCGGGCGCACGACCGACAATGAGCGTGCGCTGCGTCGACTTCAAGGGCTGACGCAGGCGATCGCCAGACGCGGCTTGCTACTTTGTGAAGAAGCGCTGATCGAAACCGAGTATGGCTTCCGCGAAGGTTTCGAAGCCATGACGGAAATTCTGAATCGCCGTACCCGAGTGAGCGCAGTCGTTTGCGGCAACGACTACCTGGCCGCTGGTGCGCTGTCGGCGCTCGATCGGGCAAACGTTGCCGTGCCGGGGCAGATATCGATCGCGAGCTTCAATGACAACGACTTCGCTCCCTTTCTCCACCCGCCGTTGAGCACGGTTCGCTTGCCGATACGAGAGATGGGTGAACGCGCCGGAGCCTACCTGCTTGCCAAAATTCAAAATAACCAGCCGCCCGCCCCGGAGTTGCTCGCCGTGGAACTGATTGTTCGTTGCAGCACCGGCCCATGCCCAGTCAAAGCATCGCTAGCCGCTGGTAAACGGCCCAGGCGGTGACCAGTCCGGAGATCGCTGGCAGCCTGTCGGACCAACCCATGCAGCGGGCCGGGCCGACACCCTGTTCCGCTTGATCCAAAGCGCGGAGCATTCTTTCATGAAGATTCGCGAAATCGCCCGTGGATTGCAGTTCCCTGAAGGCCCGGTCGCATTGGCCGACGGGACGGTCTTGCTGGTCGAGATTGCCCGCGGAACCTTGAGTCGCGTGACGAGGGATGGCCGGGTGACGATCGTGGCCAATCTCGGCGGTGGCCCGAATGGTGCTGCGGTCGGGCCGGATGGCGCGATCTATGTCTGCAACAACGGCGGCTTTCGATGGCATACCGAAGCGGACGGTACGCATCGACCAACCGGCCAGGCAGAAGACTACTCGGGCGGACGTGTGGAGCGTGTCGATCTTTCAACAGGCCGCTTTGAACGCCTTTACGACACCGTCGAAGGCCTTGCACTGCGCGGCCCGAACGACATCGTCTTCGATGCTCACGGCGGCTTTTACTTTACCGACCTGGGTAAGGTGCGCGAGACCGAGATGGACATGGGCGGCGTGTATTACGGGCAAGCCGATGGACGTAATGTCAAAGTGATCGCTCGCCCGTTGTTGACACCGAACGGCATTGGTTTGTCGCCGGATGGGCGCACGCTTTATTACGCTGAAACCGCCGGCGCGCGGGTCTTCGCCTACGACGTGTCATCTGCGGGCCGCGTCCAGGTGGATGGCTGGCCCGCCCCGAACGGGGGTCGTTTGATTACGGCATCGCCGGGTGGGCACTGGCAGCGCTTTGATTCGATGGCCATTGATTCACTGGGAAACATTTGCGTTGCAACGCTGATGCACGGCGGCATCAGTGTGGTCACGCCCGATGGAACCGTCACCCGCCACGTACCGCTGCCCGACAAGTTCACAACCAACATTTGCTTCGGAGGCAGCGACCGCCGCACGGCATTCATCACGCTGTCCGGTAGCGGCCGTCTGATCGCGATCGACGACTGGCCGATCCCTGGACTGAAACTGAACTGCGAGGCCTGATCGGTCGACCTGGCCTTAAAATCTCCTCCCCTCCAGCCTCACGCTGGTACCGGAGTATTTTTCTATGTCTGATGCGGTATCCACTCGGCGGCCGGCGGTCGTGCTGCTCAGTGGCGGGCTCGATTCGTCCACGGTTTTGGCAATCGCCCGCGAGCGCGGCTTCGAGCCTTTTGCGCTGAGTTTTTCGTATGGGCAGCGCCACTTTCAGGAGCTTGCCGCGGCAGAGGCGGTGGCACGCACGCAGGGTGCCGCGAAACACGTGGTCGCGAAGATCGATCTGCGCGAATTCGGCGGCTCGGCGTTGACGGCCGATATCGACGTGCCGAAAGGCCGTTCTGCAGACGACATGGCGCACGGCATCCCGATCACCTATGTGCCGGCGCGCAATACCGTATTCCTCAGTTTTGCACTGGCCTGGGCTGAAACGCTGGGCGCGTCGGACATCTTCATCGGCGTCAACGCGCTCGACTATTCGGGTTATCCGGATTGCCGGCCCGAATACATCGCCGCGTATGAAGCAATGGCCAACCTGGCGACCCGGGCTGGTGTCGAAGGCACGCAGAAGCTGAAGATCCACGCGCCGCTGATGCGCTGGAACAAGGCCCGGATCGTGCAGGAAGGTCTGCGCCTCGGTGTCGACTATTCGCAAACCAGCAGCTGCTACGACCCGGACGCAGATGGCCGGCCATGCGGCGCCTGTGATTCGTGTGTGCTGCGCGCCAAGGGTTTTGCCGAAGCCGGTATTGCCGATCCGCTATATGTCCGATTCGGGATGGTCGGCGCATGACCGTGCAGACCTTGTACGCCGCATCGGCGGGTTTCGAAGCGGCGCGTCATGTCGATATCCTCCCCGAGGGACATCGATCGCGGCGCATGCATGGCCACAGCTTTCTGGCCAAGCTGCGCTGCGCGTTGCCAGATGGCTGGGCACCGTTTCCGGGCGGCGAAGTCGAGCTGCTGCGCGACCAATTGCAGGCCCGCATCGCACGCCTCGACTACCGCTTGCTGAACGATCAGATCGAGCATCCGACCGACGAGAACCTGGCGCGCTGGGTCAGCCACCACATCGACGTGCCGGGCATCGAGCAGGTCGGCATCCAGAGCACGGCCCATGAAGGCGTCGATCTCGACCTCGCCGGCCATGCCCATGTCTGGCGGCGCTACATCTTCCAATCGGCGCACCGGCTTCCGAATGTGCCGCCGGGCCACCAATGCGGCCGCATGCATGGCCACGGTTTCGAGGTGATCGTGCATGCGAATCAGGATGTAGGCAACCGCGACCTGAGCATCGACTACGACCACCTCGATGCGCTGTGGGCGCCGTTGCATGACGAGTTGCACCACGCCTGCCTGAATGATCTGCCCGGGCTTGCCAACCCGACCAGCGAGATGTTGTCGAGCTGGCTGTGGCAGCGCCTGCAGCCGCAACTGCCCGAGCTGTCGTGGATCACGGTTTACGAAACCGGTTCGTGTGGCGCCAATTTCGATGGCCGTCAGTACCGGATCTGGAAGGAGCTGACGCTGGACAGTGCGCTGCGCCTGAAGCGTGCGCCCGATGGCAGCGCGCTGCGCCGCATCCACGGCCACACCTACACCTTGCGCCTGCACCTGTCGGCGCCGCTCGACCAGGTGATGGGCTGGACGGTGGACTTTGGTGACGTGAAGGAAATCTTCAGACCGATCTTCGCCGCGCTCGACCATCAGCCGCTGTACGAGATCGCCGACCTCGAGGACTGTGATACCGCCAGCATCGCGCGCTGGATTCTGCTGAAGGCGCGCGAACATCTGCCGCAACTCGATCGGGTCGATTTGTACGAGACACGCGGCTGCGGCGCCATCGTCAGCATCGGTGCCGACGGCCCTGCCTTGCCCATTTGATATGGAGGCCCCAACGATCACTTCGTTCACTGCCCCCCGAGGGGGCGGTCAGTACCTTCGGAACGGCCGAGCGGTACTGACATGACTTATTCGGTCAAAGAGATCTACTACACCCTGCAAGGCGAAGGTGGCCAGGCCGGGCGCGCGGCGGTGTTCTGCCGCTTTGCGGGCTGCAACCTGTGGAGTGGCCGTGAGCAGGATCGGGCCGACGCGGTGTGCAATTTCTGCGATACCGATTTCATCGGCACCGACGGCCCGGGTGGCGGCAAGTTCAAGACGGCACAGGCACTGGCCGATGCGGTTTCCGGCCAGTGGCCGACCGGCCAGCGCGGCAAGCCGCTGGTCGTCTTTACCGGCGGCGAGCCGCTGCTGCAACTCGACGAGCCGGCGGTTGATGCCCTGCATGCGGTCGGTTTCGAAATTGCCGTCGAGACGAATGGCACGCAGCCGGCACCGAAGGGGCTCGACTGGATCTGCGTCAGTCCGAAGGCCGATGCCGAGCTGGTGCTGACCAGCGGCAGCGAACTGAAGCTCGTTTATCCGCAAAGAGCGGCGATGCCTGAGCGCTTCGTCGAGCTGGATTTCCAGCATTTTTTCCTGCAGCCGATGGACGGCATCGAAGGCCGGCGCAACACGCGGCTTGCGGTCGAGTACTGCCTGGCGCATCCGCAATGGCGGCTCAGCATCCAGACCCACAAGGTGATCGGGATTGCGTGATCGACCCACCCCCGGAGCGGCTGCGCCGCCTCCCCCTCGAGGGGGCCGAGACCGGACATGGCGGGTCCGGT
>JBDTQC010000036.1:0-14178 GCA_039932405.1 Ideonella sp. | reverse complement strand
ACTGAAGAACAGGCAGCTTGGCTGGCTGATCAGCGCCTGGCCGCACAAGTAGGAGTTCCAGTCACTCGGACCAGAATCGAACACCAGACCTGGGTTCAGTGCTGCCGACGGATTGACGAAGCCGGCACCATGCATGGCGAGGACGCCAATGTTGTCTCTCGATCCATCCAGCACCTCACCTGCAGTCGTCATCAGTGCCGACTTGATCGCCATCGGAGACCATCCCGGACGGGCCTGCTTCATCAATGCCGCTATACCGGCAATGTGCGGACTGGACATCGATGTTCCGCTCAGCAAAGCAAAAATGCTCGCATTGGTATTGCCGATTGGCGAAGACCCAGCCAGGATATCCACACCGGGTGCGCTGATGTCAGGCTTGATGAACATGTTGACATTGTTTGCATTCGATGGGATCGGCCCGCGCGACGAGAACGACGCAATCGCTGGCGCCGGGTTGGTCAGCGAGATGATGCCCTTGCTGATGGCGCCGGTGGGTGTCGGGGCGGCCACGTAGGTCCGGACCGGGGTGCGGTCACTCAGGGCGAGGTGAACCGTCGGCAACGAGTGGAAGTCGGCCACCTTGTCGTCTGCGGCGGCGCTGGCATTGATCAAGACCATGCCGACGCCGCCTGCTTCTTTCACGGCCAAACTCTTGTTGACACGGGCGTTTGTGCCGCGGTCGCAGACGACGATCTTGCCCGCGACCAATGCCGGATCAAGTGCGTTGCCACCTGGGTCCAGCGACGAATAGCAAAGGTTGGCGTCGTTGAGGGTATGTCCGGCGCGAATCGCGCTGCTCGAAAGGATCATCGCCGTTCCAGCCGGAACGGCCGAGATAGCCACCGACGCACCGGTATAAACCGCCGCATTCCCAAGTGTCACCGTACCGGTGGTCGCGCGGTTGTGCGTCGCTGCTGCGACGGTGGTGGTCCACGGGCTGGGGTGTGCAACCTTGAAATTTGCCGGACCGTCATTGCCTGCCGAGACGGCGACAAAGACGCCGGCTGCGGCGGCGTTGCGGAATGCAACCTCCACCGGATCGGACACGTTGGATTGGGTGCCGCTGATCGAGTAGTTGATCACGTCGACGCCGTCGGCAACGGCCTGGTCAATGGCCGCCACGGTGTCGGGTGTGTAGCAACCGGCACCAGTCTGACCCGTCGTGCCCCAGCAGGCCTTGTAGATGGCCACTCGAGCGCGAGGGGCGATGCCGTTGATGGTTCCGAAAGCCGCCGCAACCGATCCCGCTGTGGAGACGCCTTCATTGCCGCCAGCAGTAGATGCGGTATGCGTACCGTGTCCGTCCGCATCCTTCGGCGAATTGAATTCCTGTGGAAACAGCGAAGAGACGCCCGCATTGCCGCCCGGACCGACGTTATAGAAACGCGCGCCGATCAGTTTGTTGTTGCAATCGGCGGCTGTGAATCCCACACCGGTCTGGCAAATGCCTTTCCATTTGGGAGGCGGCGCCCCGTAGCCTGCGCCGGCAAAACTCGGGTGGTTGGTCCAAACCCCACTGTCGACCATGCCGATGATGACGTTTTCACCCTTGGCTCCGGTCTGGGCGTAGAAGCCGTTGGGTCCGGTAAGGCCCAGAAAGGCAGGTGTCGTCGAGGTGTCGAGTTGAGCGATTGCGCTCTGGTCGACCGACAAGACGCCGGCCGTTTTCGACAACATGGCCGCTTGCTGGGCGGTCATCTCGGCGGCGAAACCGTTGAAGGTGTAGCCGTAGCTATAGAGCTTTTTCGTGACTCCGGCGCTGGCCATGACGGCGTTCTGTTGGGCCGCCAGGCTTGCCATGTAGGCCTGCACCGCTGGCGAACTCGAGTCCAGCTTGCCGCCTTCCGGTGCCGCGGTCGAAGGATTGGTGGCAACCGGCAAGGCCGACAACTGCACGATGTAGGTGTTGCTGCCAGTGGCCTTGCCGGCTTGGGCCAAGCCGGGTGTGGCTCCCGCGGCGAAGGCCGATGAGGCCAAGGCGCCGGTTGCAACTGCGATGGCCGGTAGGCCTCGCAGTGCGAGACTTCTGAATCTGCGCATCAATATCTCCAGATAACGGATTGAATTTCGCGTGGTCTCGCGAGGGGGTTTGACAGCAGGCGGACAGCCTAGTGACGACTTGCCGACATGTTGCGGGATGTGTTTTACCCTGGGCATTCACGAACAGCAAGCGGATTTGCCCTTGGCAGACAAACGGCCAACACTGCGTGTGAGAGCATAAATTTCTGCGCCAAGTGCAGCAAGGCTCTTGACATGCGCGCCCAAATCCGAACTTGTTTTGATTGGCCGGCCGCCTTACCCGGCCGTACCGGTGGGCGCATGCGCCTGCCTTTTCGCCCGGCTTATGTGCTGCTGGCGACGGCCTTGATCCGCGCTCGCGGCACGTCCTTCATCCCGGATGGGTCAGGCGTTCGACGCTGCGCGGCAGCAGGACAGCGCGATCGACATTGCGGATGTCGGTATGCCCGCAAAAGGCCATCGTCACATCGAGCTCCTTGTGCATGATCTCCAGGCACTTGGTGACGCCTGCCTCGCCCATCGCACCCAGACCGTATAGAAAGGCGCGGCCGATCAAGGTGCCACGGGCACCCAGCGCCCAGGCCTTCAACACATCCTGGCCGCTGCGGATGCCGCCGTCCATCCAGACCTCGATCTGCGATCCGACCTCGTCGGCGATCACCGGCAATGCGGCAATCGACGACGGTGCGCCATCGAGCTGGCGACCGCCGTGGTTGGAGACCACCAGCGCATCGGCACCACTGTCGGCGGCGAGTCGGGCGTCTTCGACGTCCATCACACCCTTCAGGATCAGCTTGCCGCCCCAGCGCTTCTTGATCCACTCGACATCGTTCCAGTCGAGCTTCGGGTCGAACTGTTCTCTGGTCCAGGTGCCGAGCGAGCTCATGTCGCTGACACCCTTGGCGTGGCCGATCAGGTTGCCGAAGCCATGGCGACGCGTGCCGGCCATGCCCAGGCACCAACGCGGCTTGGTCATCAGGTTGAGGATGTTGGCCAGCGTCGGTTTCGGCGGCGCGGTCATGCCGTTTTTCAGGTCCTTGTGGCGCTGGCCCATCACCTGCAGATCGAGTGTCAGCATCAATGCCGAGCAACCCGCTGCCTTGGCGCGGTCCATCAGGCGGTCCATGAAGTCGCGGTCGCGCATCCAGTAGAGCTGGAACCAGAACGGTGCCTTGGTGTGTGCGGCGATGTCTTCGATCGAGCAGATGCTCATCGTCGACAGCGTGAACGGAATGCCGAATTTTTCGGCGGCTTTTGCGGCCAGGATTTCGCCGTCGGCATGTTGCATGCCGGTCAGGCCGGTCGGCGCGATGGCAACCGGCATCGCCACGTCAACGCCGGCCATCGTGGTCCGCGTGCTGCGGTTTTCCATGTTGACCGCGACGCGTTGGCGCAGCAGCAACTTGTGGAAGTCGGCCTCATTGGCGCGGTAGGTGCTCTCCGTCCACGAGCCGCTGTCGGCGTAGTCGTAGAACATGCGAGGCACGCGGCGCGCGGCGAGTGTCTGCAGATCGGCAACGTTGGTGATGACGGACATGGGAGGCGGCTCGGTAGGCGGGTCGATCGATGCTAATGCACGGTGCTACGTTGCCCTTCGCTCGCGGAACCTAGAACAACTCTACCTGTCGGTCGGCCGCCTGTTGCCTGGCCGCGGCGACGGCAGCCAGTTCGCGCAGCGGCAACAAGGCGCCGGCACGCACGCCGATCAGGCGCAGACGACGACTCAGGTCGACCCGCTTCAGGCACTGGCTGGCTGCGGCGCGGATGGCGGCGCCCTCGCTGACTGGATCGGACAGTGTGATCGCCCGGCTGACGATCTTGAAATCATCGAAACGCAGCTTGATCGCGATGTTGCGGGCGACATAGGCCTTGCGCTGCAGATCGCCGGCCAGCTGCACGCAGAGTTGGTCGAGGATGGTCGACAGCACGCTGCGGTCGCGCACGGCATGCAAGTCGCGCTCGAAGGTGGTTTCGCGGCTGATCGAAACCGGCTCACTGTGGGTGACCAGAGGCCGCTGGTCGCGTCCGTTGGCCGCTGCATGCAGCCAGACGCCGTAGCTCCTGCCGAACTCCTCGACCAGCCAGGCCGGATCGGCAGCCGCCAGCTCGCCTATCGTATGGATGTCAAATCCGGCCAGGCGCGCGCTGGCCTTCGGGCCGATCCCGTTGATCTTCTTGGCAGGCAGCGGCCAGATCCGCTCGGCCAGTTCGTCTTCGGTCAGCAGCGTCAGGCCGTCTGGCTTGTCGAGGTCCGAGCAGATCTTGGCCAACAGCTTGTTGGGTGCCACACCGATCGAGCAGCGCAATCCGGTTGCCGCGTGAACCGCGGCCTTGAGGTGGCGCGCTGCGCCTTCCCCGCCATCTTGCTGGGCGCCCGGCTGCTCGCTCAGGTCCAGATAGATCTCGTCGATCCCGCGATCTTCGATCAACGGCGCGATCTCGCGGATAGTCGCCTTGAAGAGCCGTGAATAGTGGCGGTATTGCTCGAAGTCGACCGGCAGCAGAATCGCATCGGGTGCGAGTTTGGCGGCCTTCATCACGCCCATCGCCGAAAAGATGCCGAAGGCGCGCGCGGCGTAGGTCGACGTCGTGATGACGCCGCGGCCGGTGTAGTCGCGCAGCCGGGCAAACCGTCGGCTGCCGTCGGCTGCGAGCGCCGGCGCATGGCGGCGGCCGCCGCCGATCACCACCGGCAGGCCTTCGAGTTCGGGGTAGCGCAGCAACTCGACAGACGCGTAGAAGGCGTCCATGTCGAGGTGTGCAATCAAGCGGCGCATGCCGCTAGCCTAGCAAAGAGTCGATCGGGTGGTTGCGGCGCCGCTCGGCGACGAACCCCGACTGCTCGGTGGCTCAGGCTTCGATCATGCCGCCCAGAGAACTGCGGGACCGAACGCCCTGCGAACCGTAGACGGACGGTGTGTCGCGGGGCAGCAGCACATCGATCGCGCGGTCCAGCGCCGCGGTGGCGCGCGCGAACGATTCACGCTGTGCCGCAACATGGCCGCTGGTATGTGCCAATCGGCGGCGCAGTGCCTGCGGAATCGGGCCACGTCTGGCCTGGCGGGTAAAGCGGTCGACCGCTTGCGCCAGCGATTGGTGCAGTCGGCTGGATTCGAGTTCGATTGCCGAAAGATCACGCTCCAGCAAGGCTTCCGCCAACTTGTCCAGGCGCGCCTCGACTTCAGCAAGGCTTCGCTCGAGTTCTTCATCGGCCGCGCGCGGCAGTTCGATCACTTTGCTGACTTCGCTCAATGGGACGTTCTGTGCGCGCGGACTGTTCATTGGTGTGCTTTTCGAATGGGCCGTGCGCCGTTGTCGATGCGCGCGCCGAGATGGCAGCTTCGGTCGGCCCGCAGGATCATCGACCCGGCAGGATGACCCGATGCAGAAGGTTGATCAGTGCGGCCGGCTCAGCAGCTCTTGCGCATTGGCCAGCAGCTTGTCGGCAATCGCTTCGGGATTGACCTTGTATTGACCTTGGCTGATCGCGTTCGAAATGCGATCGACCTTGGCCTGATCGAAGTCGGCCGCGCTGACGCCAGCCGCTTCAGACCCGTTGATCAAGGAGGTGGCAGCCGTCGACAGGGCAACGGTGCTGCTCCCGCCGGCTGCGGCTGCGGTGGAACTGCCAGCATTGGTGGGCTTGCCGCGATTGGCTGTAACCGGGGGGAGCCCCGGTTTGTCGAGAGGGTTGCCGATTTTCATCACATTCTCCTGAAAAGCAGTGTCGGTCGAAATGGCCCACTGCGACCATTCTGGTCCATTGGGAAGGTTATCGACGGCTCCGCGACTTGCTTTAGGTATTTTTCGGGGCCTGAAATCCTGCGCCCCGACGGGGCCGCGAGGATCATGGGCGGATCTCGACGAGGCGATCGCCGGTGGCCATTCCGCTGACGATTCGTCCCTTTTCGGTCCGAACCCGGACGGCGCGGCCTTCGACACCCTGTGACAGGGCTTCGCCGTTGCTGGTGATCGTGAATCCGGGACCCTGGGCGATGATCTTCACCGCGTCGCCTGCAGCAAACCATTGGCGCGGCCGGATATCGGCCGTGCGCAAGCCTTGTCCGGCGGTCAGTCGGCGGTTCAGAACCCGACCGATCGCCTGCTCGGGATCGTTGATGATGGGCGAGCTTTCTTCGGCAAAGTCGATCTCGGCCTGCACCAGATCACCAGCGCCGATGGTTGCGCCGGGCGCCAGCGTGGCGGCGGCCACCCATGCCGGCCCGAACACCTTGACCGTAATGGGCAGGTAGACATTCCACGGCGTGGCTCCCTGCGTGCAGCGCAGGCCGATTCTGGTCTTGCCCCACAGGCGCGCACCGGTCGGCAGGTAGGGCTCTACCCGATCACACGTTGCCAGCTTGAGGCGCGAGTCGAGCCGCCCGACTTCGATTTCGACCCGGCTGACGCCTGGCAGCGCTTGCTGGCTGCTTTTCAGCGCCAGTTGCTGCAATTGCGCCTGCAGCGATTGCTCGAGTTCGACGGGCAGCGGGCTGTCGGTGGTGCCGGCAGGATTGGTGGAGCTGTCGCCGGGGTCGCCGATCGTCATCGGTTGGACCACTGTGGCGGCGGCCCCGGTTCCGAGCAAGGCGGCGCAGCACGCCGCAATCGCCAGTGATCGGTGTGCCACGGCCAGCCAGTTGCTGGTGGTGGACAGGCGTGCAAATGAGTGTGGCGGCTGGCTCGGCATGGCGTCACTGTATGCGCCGGGGCTTGCGTTCATGACCACGAAATGCGGTGGGTTGTGCCTGCTTATCGCGCTAATGTTTCGGCGCCAGCTGTCCAGAATCCCTCACATGCGGTCAATGGGTCACCGCCGGTGCCAGACGGCACGGCACGCAGCCTTCCCACCGACCGAAGTCATTTCTCTGGAGCAGCCGATGCTGAACCGACTCACCGCGACGCTCGATTTTCAAGGCACTGCACTGGCGTTGCGGTCGGAGCGCCAACGCCTGCTCGCCAGCAACATCGCCAATGCCGACACACCGGGCTACCTGGCGCGCGACATCGACTTCAAGAATGCCCTGCGCGACGCCACCGGAGGTGCTGCGGATGGCAAGCCGTCGGCCCGCTCCAGCGCCGCACTGGACACCACGCGCGCCGGTCACATCCTGGGCACCAGCACCGTGTCGATGGCCGGTGGCGTCGATGCCGAGCGCCTGATGTATGCCACCGCGTCGCAGACCAACCTCGACGGCAACAGTGTCGACATGGACCGCGAACGTGCCAGCTTCGCCGACAACGCGATCAAGTTCGAAGCCACGTTGCGATTCATCAACGGCAACGTGCGCACCATGCTCGATGCGATCAAGGGGCAGTCATGAGCGCAACCGCACGGCCGCTCCGAAGGATGCGCTGCGTCCCGCTTGGCGGGACCGCGCGCGGCGCGAGGGTGCACCAATGAGTCTGGCCGGCATATTCAATGTCTCGGGCAGCGCGATCAGCGCGCAAAGCCAACGGCTCAACGTCGTTGCTTCGAACCTCGCCAACGCCGATACCGTTGCCGGACCGGACGGCAAGGCGTACAAGGCGCGGCAAGTCGAATTTCAGACCCAGCTGGTGGGGGCCCGTTCCGATGACCTGACCGCTGCGGGGGTTCGGGTTTCGACGATTCGCGAAGACCAGGCACCTGGCAAGCGTGTGCACGATCCGACCCACCCGAACGCCGACGCCGAGGGCTATGTGACTTACAGCAACGTCGATCCGGTGGCCGAGATGGTCAACATGATTTCGGCCTCGCGCTCCTACCAGAACAACATCGAAGTGATGAATACCGCGAAGAGCCTGTTGATGAAAACGCTGCAGATGGGGCAGTGATCGAGGCTGAAACCCTGCTGACACCATGAATTCGCACCACGCAAGCCCAGAGGATCCAGCGCAATGACAACCCCAGTTAACAACTTCAGCCAGTTCTCGGCCGGCGACACCGCGACCGCCAGCGCAGCCAAGGACGACCCGGCCAGCGCCGATCGCTTCTTGAAGCTGCTGGTGACGCAGATGCAGAACCAGGACCCGCTGAACCCGCTCGACAACGCGCAGGTGACCAGCCAGCTCGCGCAGATCAACACGGTCAACGGCATCGAGAAACTCAACACATCCGTGCAGGGCCTGTCGGGCCAGTTCCTGCAGATGCAGGCCTTGCAGGGCGTGGCGCTGGTCGGCCGAGATGTGGTCGTTCCGGGCAAGCAGATGGCGTTCAGCGATGGGGTCGGACAGGGCGGTTTCGAACTGTCCGGCGCCGCCGACTCGGTCAGTGTCGAGGTGCTGGCACCGAGTGGTCAGGTCGTCGATACCCTGAAGCTCGGCGCGCAAAGCGCCGGTCTGCACAGCTTCGACTGGCCGTCCAGCACAGCCAACGATGGCAGCGGGCTGACTTTCCGGGTGACCGCAACCACCGGTGGGGTCAAGAGCACGCCGACTACCCTGATGCGCAGCGAAGTCAAGGCCGTCAGCACCAACGAGAGTGGCGGCATGCAGCTCGAACTGGGCAACGGCACGACCGTGGCCTACGCCGATGTCAAGGCTTTCAACTGACGACGCCGTCACAGCGCCCGAACCGACTCAACCGACGCGGGTGATTCCGCATTCAACACTTCCCAAGGATCAACCATGAGCTTCCAGCAAGGTCTCTCCGGACTCAACGCCACCAGCAAGAACCTGGACATCATCGGCAACAACATCGCCAACGCCAATACCTATGGCGCCAAGACGTCGCGCGCCGAATTCGCCGATGTGTATGCGGCGTCGCTGAGCGGCTCGAGCGCCACCAACGTCGGCACCGGTGTCAACCTGGCCGCGGTATCGCAGCAATTTTCGCAGGGCAGCATCTCGACCACGTCGAACTCGCTGGACCTGGCGATCAGCGGGTCCGGCTTCTTCCAGGTGACCGATGGACAGAATCCGACCGTCTACAGCCGCAATGGGCAGTTCAAGATCGACAAGGACGGCTTCATCATCAACAACCAGAACCTGAAGCTGATCGGCTACGAGGCTGATGGTCAGGGTGTGATCCAGCCGGGCCGAGCCAAACCGCTGCAGTTGCCGACGGCCGGGATCGCACCGAAGGCGACCGAGCGCATCAGCCTGGAGCTGAACCTGGATTCGCGAGTCGCGGCCACCGAGCAGGATCCGGCGTTGCCGGCAATCGATTTCTCGAACCCGGACACTTACAACAATTCGACCTCGGTGACGGTCTACGACGCCAAGGGTCAGGATGTGGCGCTGACCTACTATTTTCAGAAGGCGGCGACCCAGACCGACGCGACGACGACGCCGCCCACCGTGACCAATGCCGACACCTGGAATGTCTTCGTCACGGCGAATGGCGCGCCGCTGGCGGGTACCTCTGCCGCGCCTACCCCATCGCTGCAGATCGCCTTTGCAGCGAACGGTGGATCACCGACTTTCACACCCGCTGCGGTGGCCCCCGCCACAGCGCCGACGATCGACATCCCGGCATCGACCAATGACGCCGGCGCGGCGACCCTGCCAATCACCGGGGTGGCGCTCGCGTTTTCCGGCATGACGCAATATGGCGCGAAGTTCGGCGTTACCGACAACGGCCAGGACGGTTATGCGCCGGGCCAGCTCACCGGCGTCTCGATCGAGCCGAACGGCATCGTGCTGGCGCGCTATTCGAACGGCCAGTCGAAACCCGGTGGCCAGATCGAGATGGCCAATTTTCGCAACCCGCAAGGCCTCACGCCGCAGGGTGGCAATACCTGGACGCGCAGTGTCACTTCAGGCGATCCGCTGGTCGGCGTTCCAGGTGATGGCAGCATGGGTGGCTTGCGTTCCGGCGCACTTGAAGAATCCAACGTCGACTTGACGGGAGAGCTGGTCAACATGATTACCGCTCAGCGGATCTACCAGGCCAACGCTCAGACCATCAAGACGCAAGACCAGGTGTTGCAGACGCTGGTCAACCTGAAGTGACGGCAGCGTCGCTTCACTGATCAACGCGCATGCCATTCACTGAAAGAAAGACCGGAGTCGCACCATGGATCGGATGATCTACCTGTCGATGGCGGGCGCCAGCGCCATGCTGGATCGTCAGTCGGTGTTGGCAAACAACCTCGCCAACGCTTCGACCAACGGCTTTCGCGC
The DNA here is from genome assembly GCA_039932405.1 of Ideonella sp. Lineage (GTDB taxonomy): Bacteria > Pseudomonadota > Gammaproteobacteria > Burkholderiales > Burkholderiaceae_C > Ideonella_A. The sequence goes on along the minus strand of JBDTQC010000036.1, from coordinate 4,053 downwards.
CGAGCTGCATGCTTTCCGGTCGGTGCCGGTCGAGGGCAGCGGCGCGAGCACGCGCGTCTACGCCCTCGAGACTACGGCTGGCTACGATCCGTCGGCCGGGCCGATGACGGCGACCGGCCGCGGCTTGGACGTCGCGATGAAGGGCAATGCCTGGCTTGCCATGCAGGCGCTCGACGGCACCGAGGCCTATACCCGCGCCGGCGCCTTGACGGTGCGCCAGGATGGCACGCTGGTCAATCACAATGGTTTGGTGGCACTCGGCCAGGGTGGTCCGATCCAGGTTCCACCAAACAGCGACATCAGCATCGGCAGCGACGGGACGGTGAGTGCTCGTTCGGCCAACGAGCAGCCGCAAGTGGTCGGCAAGCTGAAGCTGGTGACCCCCAATTCACCGTTCCAGCGCGGCGATGACGGCATGTTTCGCGGCCCTGGTGGCGGCGCCCTGGCGGCTGATCCGACTGCCGAGTTGCAGGGCGGTGCGCTCGAAGGCTCGAATGTCAGCCCGGTCGGCGCGATGGTCGCGATGATTTCAGCGTCGCGGCAATTCGAATCGCAGATGCGACTCTTGCATACCGCAGAAGCCGATGAGAAGTCGGCAGCCCAGTTGCTGTCGATCAGCTAAGCATTTCAAGTTTTACAGGAGTCACGCGATGATCCGTTCCCTATCGATATCGAAGACCGGCATGGAGGCCCAGCAGCTCCAGCTCGATACGATCGCGCACAACCTGGCCAACGTCAGCACCAACGGATACAAGCGTTCGCACGCGGTGTTCGAGGATCTGATGTACCAGAACCTGCGCCAGGCCGGCAGCAAAGGCGCCGGCGACTCGACCCTGCCGACCGGACTGCAGGTCGGCCTCGGCACCCGCGCAGTGGCGACCGCGCGGCAGTTCAGCCAGGGCAACCTGCAGCAGACCAGCAACCCGCTCGACCTGGCCGTGCTGGGCCAGGGATTCTTCGAGGTGCAGATGCCTGACGGCACCGCAGGCTATACCCGCGACGGATCCTTTCAGGTCAATGCGCAAGGCCAGCTGGTCACCAACAGCGGCTACACGGTCAATCCGGGCGTCACGATTCCGCCGAATGCACAAAGCATCAGCGTCGGCAGCGACGGCACGGTCAGCGTCACGCTGCCCGGCCAGGCGACGGCGCAATCGGTCGGGCAGATCCAGATTGCCAACTTCGTCAACCCGGCCGGTCTCGAGCCCAAGGGCCAGAATCTGTTCACGGAAACCGCGGCATCGGGCAATCCGAATCTCGGAGCGCCGGGCCAGAACGGCCTGGGCAACCTGCGTCAGGGTTTTGTCGAGACATCGAACGTCAATGTGGTCGAGGAGCTGGTGGCGATGATCCAGACCCAGCGCGCCTATGAGCTCAACTCGAAGGCGATTCAGACCGCCGATCAGATGCTGGCCAAGCTCAGTCAGACATGAAAAATCTCGCCCCCACCAAAGGCGCACTTGCGTGCCTCGCGCTTTGTCTCGTGCTCAGCGCCTGCGAAACCCTCAATCCGCGTCCCAAGGTCGATCTCGCACCGGTTTTGTATGTGCGACCGGTCCCGATTGCCGCGGCGCCGGTCAACAATGGCGCAATTTTCCAGAATTCGCAATACCGCCCGCTGTTCGAGGATCACCGCGCGCGCCTGGTTGGCGATGCCTTGACGGTACGGATCTCGGAGAAAGTGTCTGCCACCCAATCGAGCACCAGTTCGATCGACAAGAGCGGCAGCGTGAAGGCCGGCATCAGCGCCTTGCCATTCTTGTCGGCGAACTCGTTCAATCGGGCCAGCGCCAGCGGCTCGTCCGAGAACAAGTTCGAAGGCAAGGGCAGCACCGAGAACAGCAATGACTTCTCGGGCACGATCACCGCCATCGTGACCGAGGTGCTGCCGAATGGCCACCTGGTGGTCGCCGGCGAGAAACAGGTCGGCGTCAACCACAACGTCGATATCCTGCGCTTCACCGGCCAGGTCGATCCGCGCGCGATTCAGCCCGGCAATACGGTGGCCTCGGCGCAGATCGCCAATGTGCGAATCGAGAACCGCGGACGCGGAGCGCAGGCCGATGCGCAAGGAATAGCATGGTTGTCACGGTTCTTTTTGAGCATTCTGCCGATTTAAGTTTCCCGAGAATGGGCAACAGCCACTCACGCTGTTGCCATGACCTCCCCAAACCAATCCCCCCAACCCGATCAGCCGGCCGGCGCTTGCGAAGCGTGGCTTCGCGTGCTGGTCACGATTGCCCTGGCCTTCGCCAGTGCCGCGGTCTGGTGGCCGGCCTCGGCGAACGCGGCCCGGATCAAGGAGGTGGCGTCGGTACAGGGGGTGCGCAGCAACCAGCTGGTCGGCTACGGACTGGTGGTTGGCCTCGACGGAACGGGTGACCAGAGCACCTCGGCGCCATTCACCTCGCAAAGCATCCAGGCCTTGCTTCAGCAGATGGGCGTCACCGTCCCGCCCGGCACCACCATGCAGCTGAAAAACGTGGCTGCAGTGCTGGTGACCGCGCAGTTGCCCGCCTTTGCCCAGCCGGGCCAGAATATCGATGTGGGCGTATCGTCGCTGGGCAATGCCAAGAGCCTGCGCGGCGGTACCTTGATCGCAACGCCGCTGAAAGGCGCCGATGGCCAGATTTACGCCTTGGCGCAGGGCAACCTGATTGTCAGCGGGGCCGGCGCTTCGGCCGGTGGCAGCCAGGTGCAGATCAACCATCTGAGCGCCGGCCGGATTCCCGATGGCGCCAGCGTCGAACGCGCGGTACCGACGCCGCTGAACCAGGGCAACAGCCTGCAGCTCGATCTGAATTCGAGCGATTTCAATACCGCCCGCGAAGTCGTCAAGGCCATCAATGCCAAGATGGGCGAGGGCATCGCCGAGGCCGTCGACGGCCGCGTCGTCAGGGTTCGCATGCCCGATGAGCCCGGTGCTCGGGTGGCGTTCATGGCCGACATCGAGAATCTGGAGGTCAAACGCGCGGTCCCGTCGGCGAAGGTAGTGATCAATGCACGCACCGGTTCTGTGGTGATGAACAAGGCGGTCACGCTGGCCTCCTGCGCGGTGGCGCATGGCAGCCTGTCGGTGACGATCAGTACCACGCCGATGGTGAGCCAGCCGAATGCGCTCGCCAGCGGACAGACAGCGGTGGTCGAGAAGTCCGACATCACGATCAAGCAGGAGCCCGGTGCGCTGATCGCGTTGTCGGAAGGCACCAGTCTGGCCGAAGTGGTCAAGGCGCTGAATTCACTGGGCGCCACGCCGCAGGATCTGCTGGCAATTCTTCAGGCGATCAAATCGGCGGGCGCTCTGAATGCCGATCTGGAGGTGATCTGATGAAACTCGCGCTGCCCCTGAGCACGCTGGAGAACCGCGGCGGATCGACTTTTCAGGCGCCGACTGCACTGGCCGGTGATGCGCGTGGTACTGATGCGCTGAAAGCGGCGGCGTCGCGCAATCCGAAATCGGCGATCAAGGATGCGGCCAAGCAATTCGAGGCCCTGTTCATGCAGGAGCTGATGAAAAGCATGCGCAAGGCGACGCTGGCTTCGGGAATGCTGGAGAACGAAGGCAGCAAGATGGGCACCGAGATGCTCGATCAACAGTTCGCCACCCAGATGACCGGCATGCCCGGTGGGTTGGCCGCCGCGATTGCGCGCCAGCTGGAGCGCCAGATGGGCGGTGGCAAGGCCGAGTTGACGCCGGCGCCGACCGAGAAAGCGGGCAGCAACGACATTGCGACGCCTGAAGAACTTGCACGCGCGGCAGCGGCCGCAGGCACCGGCACGAAGCAGGCCGATTTCGTCAACCAGCACAGCGACGCTGCCGGAGCGGCCGAAGCGGCAACCGGCATTCCGGCCAGCTTCATGGTGGCGCAGGCGGCCCACGAGTCGGGCTGGGGCCGCCGTGAGATCAAGAATGCCGACGGCAGCACGTCCTTCAACATTTTCGGCATCAAGGCGACATCGAGCTGGACCGGCAAGACCACCGACGTCACGACCACCGAATATGTGCATGGCAAGCCGCGCAAACAGGTCGCCAGTTTCCGCTCCTACTCATCG
>JBDTQC010000035.1:0-14266 GCA_039932405.1 Ideonella sp. | reverse complement strand
GCGCGAACTGCTGGCCCAAGGCGTGCGCACGTTTCACGCGTTGCCGCATCGGCTGACCCGGGCGAAATCCGTCTGACCCGCGACGCCTTCCTCGAACTCGGCCGTTTGCACCGGCTGGACTGCCGGGCGCTCGGGATGGTGGGGCTGAAAGGCGTGGTTGCACCGATCGAATTGCTGGCCCTCGACTGGCGCGATCAGGCGGTGTTTCCGCGCCGTCTGCGAATCGAGGAGACCAACGAGGAGATTGCCCTGCCGCAGCAGGATATCGTCGCATTCGGCCGGCTCGCCGAGCAGGACGGGCAACGCGCCAACGATGTGGTGCTTGGTCACCCGGATCCCGAATCGGCCCGCCAGATCAGCCGTTGGCATTTCGAATTGCGACGACTTGCCGAGGGGCTTCAGTTGAAGGCGCTCTCCGACAATGGCACCGAAGTCGACGGCGTGATGCTCGCCAAGGGCGAGCAGGTGCCAGTGAAGGCCGGCTCTCGAATTCGGCTGGCCGAAGTGCTGAGCCTGAACCTGCTCGGATCGCCGCATGCGTCGCAACTCGAGGATTCCGACTCGACGACCATGTACCGCGCGCGCCGGTAGTTGATTTATCGGGTCTCGGCCAGGCGCCCTCAGGCGGCGTCCAGGCGATATGGCGCGAGGTATTCCTGCCGATAGAGCTCGAACGGCATGCTGTCCATTGCTTCGAGCTGAAGCTGATCTGCTACCGAGGCCGCCGCCATGTCGCGGTAGCGCTGGTCGGCTTCTGCCGTCCACGGCAAGCCGTTCAGGAACGCCTGGGTATCGGCTGAACAGCGATCGGTCAGGCTGTTGTGGCTGGCGTCGGGGGCGGCCCGGAGTTCGGCAATGACGCGTGCCGACGGCAGGCTGGCGGGCGTGCGCAGTGTCTGCGCAGTCGCCTGCAGCGCCAGCAGGTAGTCCTCGCCGCCATTGGCAGCGTCCAGCGCCTTGGCGATCGGCTGGAATTCAGCCATCAGTTCGGCCGCCCAGTCGTCCAGGGTGTGGCTGCGGTTGTTGCGCTCGAGGCGCAGGCCGGGCTCGCGGCCGTTGGTTGCCGTCTGGTGCTGGTTGCGCGCCAGCGCGGCAATTTCGTCGGGCGAATCGCACGGGCTTTCGTCGAGCAGGCAATGCAGCAAAAAGATGTCCAGAAAACGTGCCGTCTGGACCGAGATGCCGACCGGCTCGAACGGATCGAGATCCATGCAGCGGACCTCGACATATTCGACGCCCCGCTCGCGCAGCGCGTGCAAGGGCCGCTCACCAGGAAAGATCACCCGCTTCGGACGGATCGTGCCGTAGAACTCGTTCTCGATCTGCAACAGACTGGTCGCCAGTTGCCGGTATTCGCCGTTCGGGCCGGTGATGCCGATCGCCTCGTACGGTGGGTAGCTGCGGGTCAGTGCGTCGTGCAAGGATGCACCGTAGCCTTCCAGATCGTTGTAGCTGACCGCCAGCGCCGACTGCGCCTCGCTCTGATAGCCGAGACGGCCCATGCGCAGCGACGTGGCATGAGGCAGGTGCAGCGTGTGATCGCCAAGCGGGATCAGGCCGTGCGGCTGGCCGCGTACGAAATCCGGGCAGACCGCTGGCGAGGCGCCGAACAGATACAGCAGCATGAACGAGCGGCGCCGGAAATTGCGGATCAGCGCGAAATATTCGGCACTCGACACGCCCGGCATCGACCAGTTGTAGTGAATGCCCGAGATCGTCTGCATGCGTCGGCCGTAACGAAAGCCCAGACCCGTGCGGTATACGCTCTTGGCTTGGCCGACGTTGGAACTGCCGTACCGTCCGATCGGAATCGCTTCGTCCGAGGGCAGCTTGCAAGGCATGCTCGACACCCACAGGCGCTCGTCGCCTGCAGCGCCCAGCACCCGATAGACAAACTGGTGGATCTCGGTCAATTCGTCGATACATCGCTGCACGTCGGTATGCGCCGCGGTCACCATTTCGAGCTGGGATTCGCTGAAATCGGTGGTGATCCGGGGATTGGTGAGCGCCGATCCGAGGGCTGCGGGATGCGGTGTGGCGGCCAGCGCCCCCCCAGGGCGAACGCGCAGGCTCTCCTTTTCGATGCCACGTCGAATGCCTTTCAACTGCTCATCGCTCAGGGCCTGCAGGCCTTGATTCAACAGGGTCACGCGCTCACTCCTCATCGTTCTCTGGGGGCGGAAGGTAGCAGACCTTTGCAAAGTCGGCTCGCAGGCGGGCCATCGCGGCCCGCCACCGGGCTGGCGCAGGTCTGCGCTCGACCCGAAAAAGGCATCGACGCGGCGGCCAGGGCCAACCCATCGGCTCGCAGATCAGGGGTTGGCACGACCTTCGAACCCGGGATTGCCTTGCCTGAAGCGCCATGGGGGTGTCGGATCAGGCTGTTCCCACAGGCCGATGCGACGCTGCCGCGCGTTGCGCTCGGCGCTTGCGTATTGATTGCGCAGCGCCACCGACTGTTCGTCGGCAAAGTAGCGGTAATGCCAGGCCGAGCCGGTGCGCAACTGTTCCAGTCCGCAATCCACCCCGTCGGCCTCCAGCGTACCGAGGACACGACCGTGGCGATCGACGCCGCGCGTCTCAACAACGACGATTCGCCCGAAACTGCACAACTTCAATTGCTGGCGCGATTCGCGACCGAACGGCTGCGCCAGCTCCGGCGCGTCGATTCCAGCCAGTCGGATGACGATCGTCCGCTCGCCTTGTTGCACCACCACCGAGTCGCCGTCCTGAATGCGGCTGACTCGCCCGACCACCACGCCTTGCGCGGCGCTGACCAGGCAGCTCAGCGTCAGCCAGATGCCGATGGCGGCTCGCACAACCTTGTTTGCTGCGAGGTAGCGTAGGTGGGCCGAGATCCGCATCCGACCATTGTCCTGCAGCCCCGGCCGCAGTCCGGCAAACTGCGGCGAACCTGCTTGATCAGGAAATGGGCGGGAGGCTGGCGGCTTGCGCCAGGGTATCGGGCGTGGGCAACGCGCCGCTTTGGATGCCGTCAACGCCGCCCGCCACACCACATTGCGGCCCGACGGGATGGTTGGCCGACGCCGCTGCCAGCGCCAGCAGATTCTGGACCAGCTGCATCTTCTCAAGCACCTGCGGCGGCATCAGGAACGGATAGCTGTCCGGCAGGCCCAGACTGCGGTTCATCGAATTCAGGAATTGGGCGACGGGCAACCACTGCTCGAGCACCAGATTCTTCAGCGGCATGACTCGTGGGTCCAGATCGTCCGCCGTCACGGCCTTCGTCGGTCCATCAAGTCGAAGACCCCAACTCGAGGCGGTTTGGACCGCGTCGATGACCAACAGGTAATGCGCGCAGCTTTCGGCCCAATCTTCCCAGGGGTGGGAACTGGCGTAGGCGCTGACGAAATGCGTCGACCAATCGGCTGGAGCCCCGTTCGCGTAATGCGTCTGGAGCGCTGCGGCATAGTCGGCATCGTGATCGCCGAACAACGCCCTGCAGCGCAGTTCACCGGGGGTCCCGGCGACGTAACGCTGTTGCAGGTAGTGACTGACTTCATGTCTCAAGTGCCCGAGCAACGTGCGCAAGGGCTCATGCATCGAGACCCGCGCCGATTCTCGGAACACATCATCAGCTTCGGCGATGTTGAGGGTTATCAGGCCATCGTCGTGACCGGTCATGACCGAGGCTGCACCGGGCAGATTTTCCAACAGGTTAAACGCCAAGCCCAGCTTGTCGTCCGGGCCGGTTTTCGGCTGCGGAGTCAATCCGATCTCCATCAGGCCGAAAACAAGTCTGCGCTTGGCGCGCTCGATCGCGGCCCAACGGCGCAGGTTGTTCGGGTCCTCCAGCGATGGAATGACTTCTGTCAAGCGGCAACTGATGCATAAGGCGGCGTCGTCACCCACGTCGAGCATCCAATTGCAAACGCCATGGTTGATCCGGTTGGCACATGGCCTCAACCAGGCGCCGTCGGTGCCACGCCGCAACCACGCGTCAAGCGGCAATGGATTGACCGTCTCACCCGAAGCAGGCGTTGGCAACTCGAACGCGACCATGCTTCGCTGTGCAGGCACGAAGCCCAGCAACGAATTGCAGAAGCCGCATTCGCTGTTCTCGAAGAAGACAGTGTGGCTGCAGTGACTGCAGGTGAACGGTGACATGGTGCCTTTGCGAGTCAGTGATCAGCTGCGGATTTCGAGCCGATTTTCAACCCCGATGACTCCCTTCACGGCCGATGCCAGGCGAGTCGCGCGTTCGCGCGCCGACTCATCCGGTGCCGCGCCCTTCAAGGACACGCGTCCGTTGACCGTGTCGACGTTGATCTTCAGGGCACTCAGGTCGGGATCCTTGGCCAATTCGGCATTCACCGACGCCGTGATGGCAGCATCCTGAACCTTGTCAGAGACGGCATCCGCCGCGTTGGTTGCGCGCGCCTTCAAATCGCTGCTTGCCGAACTGGTGGCTTGCCGAGCATCGGCCACCGATTGCTTGATTTCCTTCTTGGCAATTTCACCCTGGCGCTCGGCCGAAGCGATTGCCGAGTCGACCTGCTGGCCAACGGTCCGTTGATCTTCCGGTTTGCTGCAGGCACCGAGCAACAAAGCGGTGGCAGCTGCGCCTGCGACTAGGCCGGTCTTAAGAAAGCGAGGTACCGAGTTCATATGGAATGTCCTTTGAATTTGGGTCAAAGGCGCGCCAAGCGCACCGAGACAAACATCGCCGACAGTGAGCGATGACATGCCGATAGGCTACGCGGGAGATCATGGTGTCGCGATCGGCCAGATTCGGATTGAGCTGTCGGACGATGCCGACGCGATCAAACTAGATCAGCGGTCGAGTGCCCGGCGCAGCAGGCAGTTCGATATCAGCAAGCTTCGCCAGTGCTGCGCGGTCTGGCAGCCGCAGCCTCTGCCGTGCCTGCGACCATTCGCACAGGCCGGCCGAGACCAGTTTTCGCAAAGTCTTGTTGGTGTGCACGAGCGACAGGCCAAGGGCATCGGCCAGGTGCTGCTGAGTGATCGGAAACGCGATTCCCTGCGTTGCAGCATCTGGTTCATACACGCTGGCGCGTCCGTAGAGCGCCAACAGGACCGCCGCAACGCGCTCGCGGGCATTGTGCCGCCCGACACTCAGCAGGTTGTTGTCGACCAATGATTCTTCCTGCGCGGCCAACCAGGTGACGTCGAAGCCCAGCGACGGGCAGTTGGCATGCAGCTTCCATACCGAATCGCGTTCGAACAGGCACAAACGGACCTTGGTCAACGATTCGACGCCGTGCGAGGCCGCGTCGGTCATTTTCTGCTGCAGCCCGATGAAGTCACCTGGCAAAAGGAAATTGAGGATTTGTCGGCGACCGTCGCGCAAGGTCTTGAAGCGGAAAGCCCAGCCCGACAGCAACGTCATCAGCGGGGTATCGGTTTCACCTTCGGTGATCAGAGACTGACCCGCAGCCCGCTCGATTTCGCCGCGTTTCAGATCCTGGATCAGCGCCTGTTCGACGGGGGTGACCGACTGAAACAACGGCAACGGACGCAACGGGCAGTTGGCACAAGCAGTTTCCCGCTTTGCCCTGGCTGGGCTTGCTGCGGAAATCGGCCGGCCTTTGTCGCCAGGTGGCTTGTCCAACTCCAATGACATGGCAGATCTCTTGCAGTCTGAAACGAGATCTTACCTGTGCCTCGCGTTGTGACAAAGCAAAGCACAGGACCATGCGGGTCCTGTGCTTGATGGGATGGCTTGTGTTGCTGAGTTGATCAGGGGAACCACTTCTCGTCGGCCGAATTGCCCCAGCTGTCGACCTGCTTTTCGGCTTCGTCCTTGGTGACGCCGTAGCGTTCTTGAATACGGCCAGCCAGTTCCTGACGCTTGCCAGCCACGATGTCCAGATCGTCATCGGTCAGCTTGCCCCATTGGACCTTCGCTTTGCCCTTGATCTGTTTCCAGTTGCCTTCGATTCGATCCCAGTTCATTTTGTACTTCCTCGTTGAAGGTTGCAGCCAAGCCGTCCACGTGATGTGCGCATTCGGCATCGTTGGCCGATCTCGTGATCGGTGTTCACACCATAGGCCTCGAGATGGCGCGTCGGGATCGGAGTAGTGCGATGCGTGCCGTAGGACGAGGCGCACGCGCTCACACCACGATGCCGATCGCGTAGGGTGCGTCCTACCGTCCAAGACGCCACACGCCGATGGCAGTGTGCCGAATACTGTTCAATGCTTGGCTGCGTCATTTCTCACTCGCGGCCTGGCGTCAGACCAGGCTGCGAACCCGCCGGAAGATCCGGCCGAGCAAGGAGTACCCAGCATGAACCATCAATCGATGAAGAAGACTACGCACATCGCGCTTGGCGTCGTGACGGCGGCATTCGCGGTCTGCACAACCTATGCGGCCACTTCAAACGATGGCGCCATGTCATCGCCCGAGCAGCGCTACAAGCAAGAGCGTGCTGCCTGCATGGATGGCCGCTCGAGTCAGGACAAGGCAACCTGCCTGAAAGAAGCGACGAACGCTTTAGCCGAGAGTCGCAAGAATCCGGCGCCTGCAACCAGCAAGTCGGAATTGCGGAGCAACGCGCTGGCACGCTGCAAAAACGTCCTCGAATCCGACAAGGCAGCTTGCAAACGGCTTGCGCTGGGCAAAGGAACTGAATCCGGTAGCGTCGAGGGCGGCGGAGTGATCAAGGAAACCGTCACAACCACGATCGGGCCGCCGATCGTTCTGGTTCCAATAAAGTAGTTTGCTAGTCCGGTCGCGTGGCGACCGGTCTTTCAGCGCTGATTGTCGAGGCTTGCTTGGGATTTCTCCACTAGCCTCCTCCTGGTCATGCGTCGCAAGGCACTCGAGTATCGATTGACGATTTCAGGCTTTGCAATGCGCGGCGCATCCAACTCTTCACCGAGCCCAGCGGCGCATCCAGACGAAGGGCGATATCCGCCTGGGTATAGCCATCCCGGAAAGCGAGCACCAGCACCTGCCGCTGCATCTTTCCGAGGCCGTCGATCAACTGATCAAAACGACGCTGGTCTTGCTGCATCTGCAGCCACTCGTCAGGCCTCGGGGAATCGTCGATTGGCGTGAGATCGCGATTGAATGACGCCCCTTCGTCGATGTGCCGATCCGCATCGACCGTCACCTCGTTGGCGCGTCTGGCGGCGCATCGCCGCAAATGATCGATCGAGTGATTGCGCGCAACACGCGTCATCCATGTCATCGATCTGGACTGAGTGGGATCATAGGCTGCTGCTGCACTCCAGATCTTCAGGTAGACCTCCTGCAGCACCTCTTCGGCTTCGCTCTGAATCCATATCGACCGTCGGACAGTTGCAAACAGGCGTGCGCTCGTCAGTCGGTAAAGGCGCCCGAAAGCGCTGCGATCCGAAGCAGCAGTCGCCAGCAACAACTGGTCGCACTCGTTGTCGGCAGCGCTTTGCGGCTTGACTTCGCTTGCTTCGTCAAAGCGCTGGACCGGGGATCCCGACGCTTGGGCAAGGACGGTTGGAGTCGAATTCGGACGGGGATGGCGCCGGACTGATCTATCGGTTTGAACCATCATTGCTCGCCGCCTGACTACGGATAGGTGTGTCAGCAGTTGTAAACGCGAGCCCTCTGATGGCGCGTAAGGCGCGACAGACACATCGTGTCAGAAAACGACCACATGGTTACAACAGCCGGACAGCGGCCCGTGGATTGAGCATATCCCGTCTGGCGGCGGCGCGCGCTTCGCCCGCGAGAGCGAACTGTCAGGCGGTCGCTTTCCTTGCCGCGGCACGTTTGGCGAGTTCGATCTTCGCGATCGCGTTGCGGTGCACTTCATCCGGACCGTCGACGATGCGCACCGTGCGCTGATGGGCATAGGCTTCGGCCAGCCAGAAGTCCTGGCTGACGCCACCACCGCCATGCGCCTGGATCGCCCAGTCGACAACCTTGCATGACATGTTGGGAGCGACCACCTTGATCATCGCGATTTCGGCGCGGGCCGCCTTGTTGCCGGCCACGTCCATGCGGTGAGCCGCATTCAAGGTCAGCAGGCGCGCCTGATCGATCATGCAGCGCGACTCGGCAATGCGCTCGTGCCAGATCGATTGCTCGGACAGCGGCTTGCCGAAGGCGACACGCTGCTGCAGGCGATCGACCATCATCTCGAGCGCGCGTTCGGCAGCACCGATCGAGCGCATGCAATGGTGGATGCGGCCCGGGCCAAGGCGGCCCTGGGCAATCTCGAAGCCGCGACCTTCGCCGAGCAGGATATTGGTTACCGGTACGCGCACGTTTTCGAGCGCCACCTCCATGTGGCCGTGCGGCGCATCGTCATAGCCGAAGACGCTGATCGGGCGCACGACGGTGACGCCCTTCGTGTCGCGCGGCACCAAGACCATCGATTGCTGCGCGTGGCGCGGCGCGTCGAAATCGGTCTTGCCCATCACGATATAGATCTCGCAATGCGGGCTGCCGGCGCCCGAGCTGAACCATTTGCGGCCATTGATCACATACTCGTCGCCTTCGCGCCGGATGCTGCACTGGATATTGGTCGCGTCCGACGACGCCACTGCGGGCTCGGTCATCAGGAAGGCCGAACGGATCCTGCCGTCGAGCAGGGGCTCGAGCCAGCGCTCTTTCTGCGCATCGCTGCCGTAGCGCTCGATCGTCTCCATGTTGCCGGTATCCGGTGCAGAGCAGTTGAACACCTCGCCCGACCAGTGCACACGGCCCATCACCTCACACAGCGGCGCATAGTCCAGGTTCGAGATGCCACCCTGGCCCTTGTAGGCGTGTGGCAGGAACATGTTCCACAGCCCGACCTCGCGGGCCTTCAGCTTCAACTCTTCGACCAGCGCAACCACCTGCCATGGGTTGCCAGCGCGACGGAACTCATCCATCTCCTGGTAATAGCGGGGCTCGTTCGGATAGATATGTCGATCGAAAAATTCGCCGAGCCGTTCCAGCAGGTCGCGGGTCTTGGCTGAAGCTTTATTGAACATGGCGGGTCTCCTTGGTGATCGACGGCCGTTCAGTGCAGTGCTTGAACAGCAGGCCCGATTGAAGCACTTTGTGCCGCCGCCGTTGGTCGCCAATGTGACTGGTGGTGAATCCCCCTCGCGCCGCCATCGTCCGGCACCCGGACGACGTGTTCTTTCGTCATACGACAGACGCAGCCTGCATTTTGTGGCACGCTATGCCCTTCGTGCATCCCACGACGCATCCCCCGCTGCCCATGCGCTGCCTCCCCAGCACCCGCTTCGTCTGCACCGCAACCCTTTTGGCGGTGTCGACGAGCTTGATGACGGGATGCATCGGCGGAGTCACCGATCCGAAAGGTCCGATCGGCGCTGATAACCTGACGATTCTGGTCGACTCGCTGGCGATCATGCTGGCAATCGTCGTGCCGACGATCCTCACCACCTTTGCGTTCGCGTGGTGGTTTCGCGCCGGCAACCAAAAGGCGCGCTACCTGCCTGACTGGGAGTTTTCGGGCAGCATCGAACTGGTGGTCTGGGCGATCCCGTTGTTGACCATCCTGCTGCTGGGCGGCGTCGCATGGATCAGCTCGCACGATCTCGAGCCGTCCAAGCCGATCGAAGGCAAGGGCGCTCCGCTCGACGTTCAGGTGGTCTCGCTCGACTGGAAGTGGTTGTTCATCTATCCCGAGCAGCGCATCGCCAGCGTCAATGAACTGGTCGTGCCAGCGGGCCGGCCACTGCATTTCACGCTCACTTCGTCCTCCGTGATGAACGCGTTCTTCGTTCCGCAACTCGGCAGCATGATCTACACCATGAACGGCATGGCGACTCAGCTCTGGCTGCATGCCGACCAGCCCGGAACCTTTCTCGGCCTGTCGTCTCATTACAGTGGCGAGGGCTTCTCCGACATGCGTTTCGATGTCAAGGCCTTGACCACCGACCAGTTCGCGGCCTGGGTCGACAAGGCGCGTGCAAACCCGGCGCGTCTCGACGCGGAAAGATACACCGCGTTGGCGAAGCAGAGTCTGAAGGATCCGGTCTCGGTCTTCGGCAGCGTCGACGCTGGCCTGTTCGATCAGGTCGTCAGCCGTCACCTGAGTCCGGGGCCCGGACCGGGCACCGAGGACCGCGGCGCGCATCAAGTATCCGAAGCCGAGAAGAAGACCCCATGAATCTGTTCGGCAAACTGACCTGGGAGGCCATACCCTTCCATGATCCGATCGTGATGGCCACATCGGGCGTGGTCGCGCTGGCGATCTCGGCCATCATCTTGTGGGTCGTCCTGAAGGGCCACCTGCCTTATCTCTGGTCGGAGTGGCTGACCAGCGTGGATCACAAGAAGATCGGCGTGATGTACGTCATCCTCGCGATGGTGATGCTGCTGCGCGGCTTCTCCGATGCGCTGATGATGCGTGCCCAGCAGGCGCTGGCCTATGGCAGCGGCGGGTTTCTGCCGCCCGAGCACTACAACCAGGTGTTTACGGCGCACGGCACGATCATGATCTTCTTCGTCGCGATGCCGTTCGTGATCGGCTTGATGAATTTTGTCCTGCCGCTGCAGCTCGGTGAGCGCGACGTGGCGTTTCCAACCTTGAATTCGGTGGGTTTCTGGCTCACGGCAACCGGCGCGCTGCTGGTCAACGTCTCGCTGTTCATCGGCGAATTCGCGCGTACCGGCTGGCTGCCTTACCCGCCGCTGTCCGAGCTCACGTACTCGCCGGGCGTCGGGGTCGACTACTACCTGTGGGCTTTGCAGATTGCCGGCATCGGCACCTTGCTGTCGGGGGTCAACCTGGTCACGACGATCCTCAAGGTGCGTGCGCCCGGCATGACCTACCTGCGGATGCCGATGTTCTGCTGGACCGCATTGGCCGCCAATCTGCTGATCGTCGCTGCGTTCCCGATTCTTACCGCGACGTTCGCGATGCTGCTGCTCGACCGCTACCTCGGCTTTCACTTCTTCACCAATGATGGCGGCGGCAACCTGATGATGTTCATGAACCTCATCTGGGCCTGGGGACACCCCGAGGTCTACATCCTGATCCTGCCTGCCTTCGGGATCTTCTCCGAGGTGTTCTCGACCTTCTCGCGCAAACCGCTGTTCGGATACCGCTCGATGGTGATCGCCACCATGTGCATCTGCATCCTGTCGTTCATGGTGTGGCTGCACCATTTCTTCACGATGGGGGCGGGCGCGAACGTCAATGCCATCTTCGGCATAGCGACGATGATCATCGCAGTGCCAACCGGCGTGAAGGTTTTCAACTGGCTGTTCACGATGTACGGCGGGCGGATCGTCTTCGCGGCGCCTCTGCTCTGGGGCCTCGGCTTCGTCGTCACCTTCGTGATCGGCGGCATGACGGGTGTGCTTTTGGCGGTGCCGCCTGCAGACTTCGTGCTGCACAACAGCTTGTTTCTGGTGGCCCACTTCCACAACGTCATCATCGGTGGTGTGCTGTTCGGTGCGTTCGCCGGCTACGAATACTGGTTTCCCAAAGCCTTCGGCTTCAAACTGCACGAAGGTCTGGGCAAGGCTGCATTCTGGTTCTGGATCACCGGTTTCTATCTGGCCTTCATGCCGCTCTACGTGGTCGGCCTGATGGGCATGACCCGTCGCATGCAGCACTACGACGTGGCGGCCTGGCATCCGTGGATCCTCGCGGCAGGCGGCGGTGCGGTGCTGATCGCGATCGGCATCGGCTGCCAGATCGCCCAATTGGTCATCAGCATTCGCCGACGCGAGTCGCTGCGCGACCTTACCGGCGATCCTTGGGACGGGCGCAGCCTCGAGTGGGCCACCGCATCGCCACCCCCGTTGTTCAATTTTGCGGTGATGCCCCACGTCAAGGGCGAAGAGGCCTACTGGCGGGCGAAGCAGCGTGCCATCGAGCAGAAGCAACTGCGTGGTGAACCCGCCTACGAGGCGATCGTGATGCCGCGCAACAGTCCGACCGGAATCGTCTGCGCGTTTTTTGCGACCATCACAGGGTTCTCGCTGATCTGGCATATCTGGTGGTTGGTGGGCCTGGCCTTTTTCTGCGCATGGGGAACCTTCATCGTCTTTGCCTGGCGTGACCGTCACGACGAAGTGATCCCGGTTGAAACCGTCGCACGCCTCGATCGGGCCAACCGCAGCGCACGCTCCCAGCGCCTGGTCGAACTTGGTGCCGCCACATGAGCGCGCACCGATGAGCACCGCACACGCGCCGTCGGCGCAGGCTCACGAGGGTTACCGCCTCGCGCGGGCTGACGAGATTCACGAACACGACAAACGTGTGATCGTCGGCTACGGCTTCTGGATCTGGCTGATCAGCGACATCATCATGTTCTCGGCGTTCTTCGCGGCGTATGCCGTGTTGTCCGAGAACACCGCCGGCGGCCCGTCGGGGCGCGATCTGTTCAGCGTCGGCTACGTGGCCTTCGAGACCGCGTGCCTGTTGCTGTCGAGCTTCAGTTGCGGCATCGCGATGATCGGTTCCCATGTTCGCAATCGAGGCATGTTCTACGCGGGCATGGCGATCACCTTCGTGCTCGGCTTGGCCTTCCTCGCGCTCGAGTTGCATGAGTTCGCCGACCTTGTCGAACAGGGCGCTGGCCCGTCGCGCAGCGCTTTCCTGTCATCGTTCTTCGCGCTGGTCGGCTGCCATGGCCTGCATGTCAGCGCAGGCCTGCTGTGGTTGCTGACGATGGTGGCTCAGGTGTGGGCCAAGGGATTTCGCGAGGACATCCAGCGCCGGCTGCTGTGCTTCGGTCTGTTCTGGCACACGCTGGACATCATCTGGGTTGCGCTGTTCAGTCTGGTCTATCTGGTGGGGGTTGCTCCGAAATGACAAACGACGCTTCGCATCCGCACATCAACGACCAGGCCTTGGCGCAGGGCGACGCGGCGCCGGGCGACGAGCACGGCGATTTCGACATCGCCTCCGGCATCCGTGGCTACCTGATCGGACTCGTGCTCGCAATCGGCTTGTCGGCGGTGTCGTTCTACATTGCCCGCAGCACTCTGGTCTGGGCGCCATCGATCCCGATCGCGTTATCGGTTCTCGCGTTGGCGCAGATGGGCGTGCACCTGGTATTTTTTCTGCACATCACGACCGGAAAGGACAGCATCAACAATGTGCTGGCGCTGGCTTTCGGCATCCTGATCGTGATGCTGCTCGTGTTCGGGTCGCTGTGGATCATGTCCAACCTGAACCACAACATGCTGCCGATGGATCAGATCATGAAGATGCAGCGGTGACGGCGCACTGGCTTGAATTCAGGTGCCAAGCCGAGATCCACTGGTGCTCGGCACGTGAAAAAGGCTCCGAAAATAGGCCCGCATTGGGCGAGTTTTCAGAGCCTCGAAATTCTGGTGGCGCTTCAGGGATTCGAACCCCGGACCTGCGGATTATGATTCCGTAAAAGTTGTCACTCGTAATTAGATCCCAAAAGGGGGTCATCCGTGGTGACTGACTCCGGGTTTCCCTTGTGATCTGGCGGGAAGTCTCGGCCCTGAGAAGCTCTGGCGCAGCCGATCTGGAGAGGCCTTCGACTCACCCGGAGCCGATGCGGCGCGACAGGCGGGCCGCGCATTCGCGCAGCGCTCGGGGCACCTGCGCTTCGGCGCCGATGTCCAGCCGGTCGCTGCTGCCCAATGCCGTCAAGGCAAGCAGGATGCGACCGTCGCCATGGAACACCGGCACGCTGAGCGCGTTCACCGCGACGTCGCTGCGGTCGATGAAGCTGGCGCGAAAGCTGGCTATGCACTGGCCTTCGCGACGGATGCCGGCGAGTCGGGCTTCGAGCCCGGCGGGCAGCAACTCGTCGCCCAGTTCTAGCGCCGCCGCGGCGGCCCATTCCGCCTCCACGTATTCGGCTGTCTCATCGCGCGGTAGCCACGCGGTGAACACCAGCCCGGTGGCCGACCGGAGCACCGGCAGCACGGCGCCGACCCGCAGGCTGACGCTGACAGGCTGGCGACTCAACTCCCAGTGCACGACCGTCGGACCATGATTGCCCCAGACCGACAATCCGATGGTCTCGTCCAGACGCGCCGAAAGCTCGACCGCCGCATGGGTGGCCAGCCGGACGGCCTGTAGACGGCTGCGGTTGCTGGCATCCCGGGCCGTCGACGCGACTCCGAAGTCGTGCGCATGCGCGATCAGGTAGCGACCGCCACCGAATGCCAGTGGTCGCAGGTCGGTGAGCTCCATGCGCTCGACCTCGCCGACGAAGATCATGTGATCGCCAGCTTCGTGGCTGGCCACCCGTCGGCATTCCAGGTAGGCAGCGCACCCGTCGATCAACGGGATACCACCCAGGCCCTGACGGATACTCGCGCTGCCGAACTTATCCTGAC
>JBDTQC010000034.1:0-14380 GCA_039932405.1 Ideonella sp. | reverse complement strand
AGGCGCGATGGGGTGCTGCCATGCGCCCATCGCGCCTGAAGGCGCTCCCACAATGCCGAGTGCGTCTGGGACTCAACGCTTCCAGTAGGACGGGTCGCCGTAGCTGTGTTTGAGAAAGTCGATCCACAGGCGCACGCGCAAGGGCAGGTGTTTGCGCTGGGGGAAGACGGCGTAGATGCCGTTGGGTGGCGCGGCGAAGTCGTCCAGGACGGTTCGCAGTTCGCCGCGGGCCACCTGGGCCTCGACTTCCCAGGTCGATCGCCAGGCGATGCCGAGGCCGGCCAGGCACCACTCGTGCAGCACCTGTCCATCGCTGCAATCGACCCTGCCGCTCGGCCTCAAGTGCGTGACTTCACCATCGATCTGAAACGCCCAGCCGCGGCTTTGGCTGGCGTCGCCCGACAATGCCAGACACTGATGGCGTGACAGATCGGCAGGATGGCGCGGCGTGCCGGCGATGTCCAGATAGGCCGGAGTCGCCACAAACAGGCGCCGGTTGTCGGCCAGGCGCACGCTGACCAGGTTGGAATCGGGCAGATCGCCGACCCGCACCGCGCAGTCGTAGGCCTCGCCGATGATGTCGATCACACGGTCACTGAGATTGAGTGAGACGTTGACCTCGGGGTGCTGGGCCAGGAAGCGCGGCACCAAGGGAGCCACGTGGCGGCGCCCGAAGCCGGCCGGCGCGGTTGCCCGCAGGTAGCCGCTGGCCTTGACCCCGCCCGCGCTGACGCTGGCTTCGGCATCCGCCAGATCGGCGAGCAGGCGTTGGCAATCCTCGAGGAATGCACTGCCTTCGTGGGTCAGCGTCAGGCGTCGTGTGGTGCGCAGCATCAGCTTGACACCCAGGCGCTGTTCCAGCGCATCGATGCGGCGGCCGACGACCGCTGGCGCAACCCCTTCGGCGTTCGCCGCGGCGGTTAGGCTGCCGCGCGCCGAGACCGAGACGAAGGATTCGATCTGCTTCAATTTGTCCATCGGGCTGGTTTCCCTTGGCGTCTGATTATGCTGCGCAAGTCATCAATCACAGTCATTTTTGGATATTAATGGCGGCGCTCGTTTGCAATAAAGTGCAGGCATGGAGTCACCAACCTTTCGAAATGGCAACAAGACCCGACCGACGGCGGTTCTTTTCGATGCCTACGGCACCTTGTTCGACGTCTACAGCGTTGCGACGCTGGCCGAGCAGCTGTTCCCTGGCTCGGGAGACAAGCTGGCGCTGCTTTGGCGCGATCGGCAGATCGAATACACGCGTCTGGTGTCGATGAGCGGCCACGGCGGCGAGCACTACCAGCCATTCTGGGATCTGACCCGTGCAGCGCTGCAATTCAGCTGTGAGCGGCTGGCCCTGCAACTTGCCAAGTCAGCCGAGGACCGACTGATGAACGAGTACCGCCACTTGTCGGCATTTCCGGAAAACCTGGACGTTTTGCGCGCCTTGAAAGCGCGTGGCATCCGCGCCGGGATCCTGTCCAACGGTGACCCGGACATGCTGTCGATTGGCGTCAAGAGTGCCGGATTCTCCGGACTGGTCGACCCGGTTCTGAGCGTGCATGCGACACGGCGCTACAAGACCGATCCGGCCACCTACGCGCTGGGCACCGAAGCCCTGGGTCGACCGGCTGGCGAAATCCTGTTCGTTTCGAGCAATTGCTGGGATGCGATCGGTGCCACCTGGTTCGGCTACACGACCTTGTGGGTCAACCGCGCTCGCCAGCCGCTGGAGCGCCTGGGTACCGAACCGACCCGCATCGGCAGCAGCTTGCGCGACGTTCTGGAGTTTTTTCCAGGCTCCGCCTGAATTTCATCTACCCATCACGACATCAATCGTTTTTTCAGCCTTGCGATCAAGATCAAGCACATGACCAAAGAAACCACCCGCACCACCGTCCTCGATCTGAAAGTCGACAGCGATCTTTACCGGTTCGTCAATGATCAGGTGTTGCCCGGAACGGGCGTCGAACCAACGGCATTCTGGAAGGGCTTCGATGCCATCGTCCGCGACCTGGCGCCGAAGAATCAGGCACTGCTGGCCGAACGCGACCGGCTGCAGAGCGAGCTCGACGCCTGGCACACGGCCAATCCAGGGCCGATCAACGACATGCCAGCCTACCGGGCTTTTCTGGAAAAGATCGGCTACCTGGTGCCGCCACCCACCGGGGCCAAGGCGACCACCACCAACGTGGATGCCGAGCTGGCGGTGCAGGCCGGCCCGCAGCTGGTGGTGCCGATCCTGAATGCGCGCTATTCGTTGAATGCCGCGAATGCGCGTTGGGGATCGCTGTATGACGCCTTGTACGGCACCGATGTGATCCCTGAAAGCGACGGCGCCGACAAGGGCAAGGGCTACAACCCGGTGCGCGGCGCCAAGGTGATCGCATACGCGCGCACGGTGCTCGATCGCAGTGTGCCCTTGGCATCGGGGTCGCATCGCGACGCCAGCGCCTACGCGGTCGATGCAGGCAAGCTGGTTGTCAAGCTGGCCAATGGCGGCAGCACCGGACTGGAAGATCCGGCGCAGTTCGCCGGCTATCAAGGCAACGCGGAGGCGCCGAGTGCGGTGCTGCTGGTGCACAACGGCATTCACATCGATATCCGGATCGACCGCGGCACCACCATCGGCAAGACCGATGCAGCAGGCATCAGCGATGTGATCCTCGAGTCGGCCCTGTCGACCATTCTCGATCTGGAGGATTCGGTCGCCGTCGTCGACGCCGCCGACAAGGTGCTGGCCTATGGCAACTGGCTGGGCATCCAGCGCGGCACCCTGACCGAAGAAGTCGCCAAGGCGGGCAAGACCTTCACGCGTCGTCTCAACCCGGACCGGGTCTACACCGCGCCGGATGGCGCTGGCGAGGTGGTGCTGCACGGACGCTCGCTGATGTTCGTTCGCAACGTCGGCCACCTGATGACCAATCCGGCCATCCTCTACGGCGATGGCAAGGAAATCCCGGAAGGCATCCTGGACGCCGTCGTCACGGTGGCGATCGCGGTGCATGATCTGAAGCAGCTCGGCAACTCGGCGATCCGCAATTCGCGCAGCGGCTCGGTCTACATCGTCAAGCCCAAGATGCATGGGCCGGGCGAAGTGGCATTCGCCTGCGAACTGTTCAGCCGCGTCGAGCAATTGCTCGGCCTGCCGGCCAACACCGTCAAGCTGGGCATCATGGACGAGGAGCGCCGCACCAGCGTCAACCTGAAGGCCTGCATTGCCGCAGCGGCCCCCCGCGTGGCGTTCATCAACACCGGTTTCCTCGATCGCACCGGCGACGAGATGCACACCGCGATGCTGGCTGGTCCGATGATCCGCAAGGGCGACATGAAAAGCAGCGCCTGGATCGGCGCCTACGAGCGCAACAACGTGCTGGTCGGCCTGGGCTGCGGCCTGCGCGGGCGGGCGCAGATCGGCAAGGGCATGTGGGCGATGCCGGACCTGATGGCAGCGATGCTCGAACAGAAGATCGCGCACCCGAAGGCCGGTGCCAATACCGCCTGGGTGCCGTCGCCGACGGCGGCCACCTTGCATGCGTTGCATTACCACCAGGTCAATGTCGACGCGGTGCAGCGCGAATTGGAGAAGATCGACGCCGATTCGCAACACGACGACCTGCTCGGCAAGCTGCTGCAGATTCCGGTGACCGCGACGCCGAACTGGAGTGCCACCGAGAAGCAGCAGGAGCTCGACAACAACGCGCAAGGCATCCTCGGCTATGTCGTGCGCTGGATCGATCAGGGCGTCGGCTGCTCGAAGGTGCCCGATATCCACAATGTCGGCCTGATGGAAGACCGCGCGACGCTGCGCATCTCGAGCCAGCACATCGCCAACTGGCTGCGCCACGGCGTGGTCAGCGAGGCCCAGGTGCGCGAAACCTTCCAGCGCATGGCGGCGGTGGTCGACCAGCAGAATGCCGACGATCCAGCCTATCAGCCGATGGCCGGACACTTCGCTACATCGCGCGCCTATCAGGCAGCCTGTGACCTGGTTTTCAAGGGGCTGGAGCAACCGAGCGGTTATACCGAACCGCTGTTGCACGCCTGGCGGCTGCAGGTGAAGGCGGCCGCCTGACGCGGCTGGCTGCGAGGTGGTCAGCGACGTCGCCCGCGGGCGACGTCTCCGTCACCCTGGAACCACGCCCACGCCCACGCCCACGCCAGTCCCTGCCGACAGTTCGAGTCAAATGGTGGTCGATGCTGCCGCGATGAACCTGTCTGCTTGCGCGCTGCCGGCCCGCTGCGACGTGCTCGTCGTTGGCGCAGGACCGGCCGGCAGCGCCGCGGCACAGTGGCTCGCGCGAGCTGGCGTCGATGTGGTGCTGATCGACCGCAGCGCCTTTCCGCGCGACAAGGTCTGTGGCGACGGCCTGATTCCGGATGCGCACCGCGCGCTGCGGCGGCTCGGGGTGCTGGACGAGGTGTTGCGTGTCGCTTGCCCTGCCACCCACGTGGCCGCGATCGGGCCGCGCGGCGGACGCATCGAGGTGCCGGGCGAACTGGCGGTGCTGCCACGAAGCAAGCTCGATCTGATCGTCTGCCAGGCGGCGGTGGCGGCCGGGGCTCGCATGTTTGCGCCGCTGCGTTATGTGGGGCCGCTGTTGCAGCCTGCATCGCCTGATTCGACAGCCACTGCGCGAGTCGTCGGTGCCCGGCTGCAGGGCGCCGGCGTCGAGCGCGAGATCCGTGCCGACTGGACCATTCTGGCCAGCGGCGCGATGCCGCAGGCGTTGCAGGCAGCAGGTCTGTGCGAGCGCCGCACGCCATCGGCGGTGGCGCTGCGCGGCTATGTGCACAACCCGTCGATGAGCACACGCATCACCGCGCTCGAGGTGGCCTGGCATCCCAGGCTGCGCACCGGCTATGGCTGGATCTTTCCGTGTGGCGACGGTCTGTTCAATATCGGCGTCGGTGTCGAGCACAGCCACCGGTCGGCTGCTGGTGCCTCGATGAGCGAAATCGATTTGCGCGACATGCTGCGTCAGTTTGGCCAGACGCACCCGATCGCCGGTGAATTGATGGCGGGTGGGAGATGGGTCGGCGCGCTGAAAGGTGCGCCGCTGCGTTGCTCGCTGGCGGGTGCGGGCTTGTCGCGGCCCGGCCTGCTGGTGGCCGGCGAAGCAGCTGGCAGCACCTTTGCCTTTACCGGCGAGGGCATCGGCAAGGCGCTGGAGACTGGCATGCTGGCGGCGCAGGCTCTGATCGACGCCGAGCCCCAGGCGCATGATCCTGAGCAGGCAGATCGCCTGCTGCGCGCCGGCTACGAAGAGCGGGTTCGAGCCCTGCAGCCGCTGTTCGATGTCTACGATCGCGCGAATGTCGTGAACCGACATCCCTGGCTGGTCGATCTGCTGATCTGGAGTGCACGGCGCAGTCCGGCTCGGCTGCAGAAGATGGCCGGCGTGCTGGCCGAAACCTACATGCCGACCAACCTGCTGACGATGGGCAGCATGATGCGCCTGTTGTTCGAACGGGGCTGACGGCGCGGCCCGCTTGTGCCAGAGTTGCACCATGTGCCAATTACTGGGGCTCAATGCCAATACGCCGACCGATCTGGTGTTCAGCCTGACCGGCTTCTCGAGCCGTGCCGAGGAACACAAGGACGGCTTCGGCATCGCCTTCTTCGAGCAACGTGGGGTGCGGCTGTTTGTCGATCCGGTCAGTGCGATCGGCTCTCCGGTTGCCGAGATGGTGCGCCGTTATCCGATCCGCTCCGACAACATCATCAGCCACATCCGCAAGGCCACTCAGGGTACGGTCTCGCTCGAAAATACCCATCCGTTCATCCGCGAGCTGTGGGGCCGCTACTGGGTATTTGCGCACAACGGCAACCTCATCGATTACGCGCCACGGCTGCATGGCTCGTTCCGACCGGTTGGCGACACGGACAGCGAACTGGCCTTCTGCTGGCTGATGCAGGAGCTGGCCAAGGCGCATGCCAGCGTTCCCGGCGTCGACGAATTGACGCTCACCTTGCGCGAACTGGTGCCGCGGATTGCGCCTTACGGCACCTTCAACTTTCTGCTGAGCAATGGTCAAGCCTTGTGGGCCCATGCCAACACCCACCTTCATTACCTGGTGCGGCGCCAGCCTTTCGGCCAGGCGCACTTGCAGGACGAAGACCTGAGTGTCGATTTTTCCGCGCATACCACCCCAGCCGATCGGGTTGCAGTGATTGCAACCGAGCCGCTGACGAGCAACGAAACATGGACTCGTTTCATGCCCGGCGAGTTGAAAGTGTTTGTTTCAGGCTGTCCGCTGCTGGTTTCCTGATGCGAGACTAGAACGCATATGCTTCAGTCCTCGACCCAGGGACCGGCGAATCCGTTGTCGGATGACGGCACGGGCTTCCTCTCCGACATGACAACCAGTGCCCGGCAGCAGCCTTTCAAGGTGCTTGTTGCAGACGACGACGCCACCGCGAAACGCCGCCTGGTCCGGTCGCTGGGCGCCCTTCATCCCGACTTGATGATCATCGAAGCCGATAACGGCATCGATGCCTGGGACCGTTACCTCGAATTCGAACCCGACCTGTGCTTCCTTGATGTGCGCATGCCGGGCCTGACGGGCATCGAGGTGGCGCGTCGGATCGCCGGCCGGTCCCCCGTGGTCTTTCTCTCTGCGCCGAATGATCGCGCCTTGTCCGTGCTGGAGGCAGGCTCGGTTCTGCACCTGGTGAAGCCGCTGCAGGCCGCCCGCATCGCCGAGGTATTCGCGCGTGCGCAGGCCGTCCTGCCAGCGCGCCAACCCCCGCTTTCACCATCGCTGCGCCAGTTGCTCGATCTGCTGGCCGGTCAGTTGCGCCGTCCGGCGCCGCTCGAAGCGATTGAAACCGGCGACAGCCCGCGATCCGAATGGTTGATGGTTGAAGATGTCGTCTATCTCGAAGCCGAGGCGCATGGCACGCGGGTGGTCTCGCAGCACGGCGAAGTCGTGGTGCGCACACCCTTGAAAGAACTGGTCGCGCAACTCGATACCCACCGCTTTACCCAGATCAACCGGTTTGCTGTTGTCAATCAGCGACATATCCAGGACACCCGGCGCCTCGACGCCGACACCATGGTGTTGTCGCTGCGTGAGCGGCTGAAGACACTGCCGGTCTCGCGGCATTTCCAGGCACTGTTCGACAACGGTCTGGCCGGGCTGGCGAACGGCTGAGGCTGCCACTGCGCCGCGCCGGGGTGACTGGCCGGCCGAGTTGCCGGATCAGGCGCGACAATCCATCCGATTGCCTCGAACGCCACCGACATGAACCCCGAATCCGTTCACCCGTCCGTCGCCGACGGCACACTGCCGTCACCCGACTTTTCGCGCTTCTATCGGCACGATGAACTGACCGGACTGCTGCGCAGCTACGCCGCCGCGCGTCCGGACCTGGTCAGTCTGCAATCGATCGGCAAGAGCCATGAAGGTCGCGACATCTGGGTCGTCACGCTCACGCAGATAGCAACCGGTCCTGACGGCGACAAGCCGGCGTTCTGGGCGGACGGCAACATCCATGCTGCCGAACTGACAGCCAGCACCACGGTGCTTTATTTCCTCGACCATCTGCTGCGTCACTACGGTGCCGACACCCAAGAGGGTCGGCGCATCAGCCACCTGTTGGATAGCCGGGCGATCTACCTGTGCCCGCGCCTCAACCCCGACGGCGCCGAACTGGCGCTGGCAGACCGGCCGCGCCATATCCGCTCGTCGACCCGCGCCTATCCCTTCGACGAGCAGCCGGTCGATGGCCTGACGATCGAGGACGTGGATGGTGACGGGCGCATCCTGATGATGCGCATCCCCGATCCGCATGGCAGCCACAAGAAGTACGCTGCAGACCCGCGTTTGATGGTAGCCCGCGAGCCGGGTGAATTCGGCGGCGAGTATTTCCGCATGATCCCGGAGGGCACGCTGCAAAGCCACGATGGCGTGACGATCCGGGTCAATGCCGACATCGAAGGCCTCGATCTGAACCGCAATTTTCCGGCCGGCTGGCGCCACGAGGCCGAGCAGCACGGTGCCGGTCCGTATCCGGCCAGCGAGCCGGAAGTGCGGGCGATGGTCGATTTCATCGTTGCGCATCCCAACATCGGCGCTGCCATCAGCTATCACACCCACAGCGGCGTGATCCTGCGGCCGATGGGCACGCAGAGCGATGACGACATGATCCCGGAAGATCTGTGGTCGTTCAAGCGCTTCAGCGACATTGGTACCAAGCTCACCGGCTACCCGACAGTCAGCATCTGGCACGAGTTCAGGTATCACCCGAAAGAGATCATCACGGGCACCCAGGACTGGATCTACGAGCATCTGGGCGCGTTGTTCTGGGTCGTCGAATTGTGGGCACCGAACCGCGAGGCCGGCATCGAGGGCTACTCCTGGATTCACTGGTACCGAGAACATCCGGTCGAGGATGACCTGAAGCTGCTGAAGTGGAGCGACGAGGCTTGCGGCGGTGCGGCGCACGTGGACTGGCACGCGTTCGATCACCCGCAGCTCGGGCCGGTCGAGATTGGCGGATGGGACCGGATGAATTTCTGGCGCAATCCGCCGCCTGCGTTGCGTGAACGCGAAGCGGCGCGTTTCCCTGGCTGGATGATCCAGATCGCGCTGAGCCTGCCGAAGCTCGAGTTGCTTCGCACCGAAGTCGACAATCTCGGTGATGACAACTGGCGGATCCGGATGATTGTCGGCAACAGCGGCTACCTGCCGGCCTATGTGAGCAAACGGGCGCTGCAACGCAAGGTGGTGCGCGGCTTGATCTTCGAGATCGACTGGCCCGAGGCGGCCAAGGGCATCGAACTGCTGCAGGGGCGAAAGCGCAGCGCAGGACCGCAGCTCGAGGGCCATGGTGCCAAGCACAGCCTGCAGGCCTTTCTGCCGACCCGCGAAGTGACCTCGGATCGCGCGCTGTGCGAATGGCTGGTTCGCGCGCCGGCCGGAAGCCAGGTGACGCTGCGTGCACGCGCCGATCGGGCCGGCGCGGTGTCGACTTCGATCGTGTTGCAGGCGTCGGTGGTCCCGGTCTGATGCAGCCACCATCTGCCGTGGATTCTTGAAGGACCGATCGATGGAGATCCTGCTCAACGGCCAGGCTCGCGAAGTTGCGCCGGACGTTGCCAGCTCGGACATGCCGCTGTTGTGGTGGTTGCGCGACCTGCTCGGTCTGACCGGTACCAAGTACGGCTGTGGCATCGGCGCCTGTGGCGCCTGCACCGTTCACCTCGACGGCCAGGCGGTGCGTTCGTGCGTCACACCGATGTCGGCGATCGGCTCGCGTGCCGTACTGACGATCGAGGCACTGGGCACTCCGGCTTCGCCGCACCCGCTGCAAAAGGCCTGGGTGTTGCATCAGGTGTCGCAATGCGGCTATTGCCAGAGCGGCATGCTGATGGCCGCTGCGGCGCTGCTCAAACGCAATGCCAAGCCCAGCGACACCGAGATCGATGCGGCCATCAGCAACCTGTGCCGTTGCGGCACCTATCCGCGTGTACGTCGCGCCATTCACGCTGCGTCCGCGATGATCCGGGGCATTGCAGCACCGGCGCCCGTTGAAAAAGCTCGACCAACGGCCAGCGGTCCGGGTGGCATCGTGCGCACATGAAACGCCGTGTCTGGTTGCTCAGCGGTCTGGCTGCGGGCGGTGCCATGCTGGTGGGATGGTCTGTGCTGCCAGCCCGTGAACGGCTGGGTTCTGCCACCTCGTTGCCGAATGGCGGCGGTGCCGTGGCGCTGAATGGCTGGTTGAAGATCGATCTCGATGGACATGTGCTGCTGGCGATGAATCGCAGCGAAATGGGGCAGGGCGTGCACACCGCGCTGGCGATGCTGGTTGCGGAAGAGCTCGATGTTCCGCTGGCGATGGTGCGCCTGATCCCGGCGGGCTACGAGACGATTTACGGCAACGTCGCGGGCTTCGTGGCCGGCCTGGTGGCAGCCCATCCGCGCGACATCGAAGCGGCAAAAGAGCCGGTTTCGATCAAGCTCAGACGCCATCTGGCGACCAAGCTGGCGCGCGAACTCGGCATCAACATGACCGGTGGTTCGTCCAGCGTTGCCGACGCCTGGGAGGTGCTGCGGCTGGCGGCCGCGACGGCGCGCCGCCAGCTGCTGAATGCCGCTTCGCTTGAATGGCGCCTGCCGGTGGCCGAGTTCGAGGTCGTCGACGGCGTGATCACCCATCCCTCGGGCCAGCGCGCGCCATACCAGAACTTCGCCGACCGCGCGCCATTGACGCCGCCCGGAACGGTGACCTTGAAGGCGCGCTCGGCCTGGACCTTGATCGGCACCTCCGCACCGCGCATCGACGCTGCGGTGAAGGCCAATGGCCGGGCGATTTTCGGCATCGATGAACGCCAGCCCGATCAGCTGTTTGCAGTCATCAGGCATGCACCGGCGCTTGGTGGCGCACCCGGCCGTGTCGATGCAGACACGGCTCTGCGACAGCCGGGCGTCGTCCGTGTCGTCAGGCTTGGCGCCTATGCGGGCTCGCCGCCGGCGATTGCGGTGGTCGGTATCAGCCTCTGGCATGCGCAGCGTGGCGCTGACGCATTGACGGTCGACTGGCTGGACCCGCCACACGGCCGTGTCGATTCGGCAACCATCATGCGCAGCCTAGAAAACGCTGCGTTGGAAGCTGCCCGAACCGGTGCGGGCACCGTCTTCTACCGCCGTGGCAATGTCGATTCTGCGGTCGGCGATCGCCGGCTGCTGGCTGTCTATCGCGCGCCTTATCTGGCGCATGCGGCGATGGAGCCCGTCAACGCCACGGCGCGCGTCTCCAATGGAATGGTCGAGGTCTGGGCGCCGACCCAGGTGCCAGGTCTTTCGCGTGCGCTGGCTGCACAGGTCGCGGGGGTCGACGAGACGGCGGTCCATCTGACCGTCAGTTACCTTGGGGGCGGCTTCGGGCGCCGGCTCGAGACGGCAGTGGTTGGCCAAGTGGTTCGCATTGCGATGGAATGTGGCGGCGCGCCGGTGCAGCTGGTCTGGCCGCGCGAGCAGGATTTCGGCCACGATGTCTATCGGCCGGCGGCGGTGGCGGTGATGCAGGCCGAACTCGATGGTCAGGGTCGCGTGGTTGCCATTCGCGCCATCAGTGCCGGTGACGCCATCACGCCACGCTGGCTCGAGCGCAACCTGCCCGCCATGTCGAGCCGATTCGAGATGCCGGACCAGACGACCAGCGAGGGCTTGTACGACAGCCCGTACGACATTCCCCATCAGCGCATCGCTCATCTCGCCACGCACAGCGGCGTGCCGGTCGGCTACTGGCGCTCGGTCGGCCATTCGCACAATGCCTTCTTCAACGAATGCTTCATCGACGAACTCGCGACTGCGGCCGGCGACGATCCCGTCGCGTTCCGGCTCGGCCTGCTGGCGGACATGCCGCGCCACGCCGAGGTGTTGCGATTGGCAGCCGAGCGAGCGGGCTGGCCGGGGTTCGGCGGGGCCGGGCCGCGCAAGCTGGCACCTGGCCGGGCGCTTGGCGTGGCGCTGCATGAAAGTTTCGGCAGCATCGTCGCCCAGGTGGCGGAGGTGTCCGTGCAGGGGAGCTCGGTGCAGGTTCACCGGGTTGTCGTGGCTGCCGATGTCGGAACGGTGATCAACCCCGATATCGTCGCGCAGCAGCTGGAGGGCGGCGTGATCTTCGGCCTGACGGCGGCACTGCATGGACGCATCGATATCGTCGACAGCGTGGTTGTGCAGAGCAATTTCCACAACCACCCGTTGCTGTCGCTGGCGCAGTCACCGGTGATCGAAACCCATCTCATCGCGAGCGAACGGACGCCGGCCGGCGTCGGCGAAATCGCCACACCACCGATCGCGCCGGCGGTTGCGAACGCGCTGTTCGTGCTGACCGGGCTGCGCAGTCGCGATTTGCCGCTGATGCCGCTGGCTTGAGATCAGGCCGGTCTCAACGCCGGGCCGTATTCAGCAGGTCGCGCGTTGCCAGTGCGGCGTCGCGTGCGGCTTCGGCAAATTCGTTGTTTCGACTGGCATACAGGATCGATCGCGAGGCGCTGACGATGATCGGCCCGGTGGTTCGGTCGGCGGTGCCACGCCACCCGGCTCGCACCGTCGCCTGCGCATCGCCACCCTGGGTGCCGATGCCGGGTATCAACAGCGGCAGGTTCGGGGCCAGTTCGCGCACGCGCTCGATTTCGGCCGGGTAGGTGGCGCCGACCACCAGTCCGAGTTGTCCATTGCGGTTCCATTCGGTTGCCGCCAGCCGCGCGATGTATTCATAGAGCCGCTCGCCAGGCCGGCCGGTTTCGTCAGCCAGCCGAAGGGCCTGCAGATCGTCGCCACCTGCATTCGAGGTGCGGCACAACAGGATCGCGCCTTTGCCCTCATGGCGCAGATAGGGCTCGATCGAATCGAAACCCATCAGCGGCGACAAGGTCACCGCATCGGCCTGGTAACGTTCGAACACCTCGATCGCGTATTGCTCGGCGGTGCTGCCGACGTCGCCGCGCTTGGCATCGAGGATCACCGGGATGTCGGGTGCGACGGCGTGAATGTGGTTGATCAACCGCTCCAGCTGCTCTTCGGCGCTGTGCGCGGCAAAGTAGGCGATCTGCGGCTTGAACGCGATCACCAGATCACGTGTCGCGTCGACGATGGTCGCGCAGAAGTCGAAGATACGGCTCGCGTCGTGTTGCCAGGCACCGGGAAAGCGAGCCGGGTCGGGGTCGAGACCGACGCAGAGCAACGATTGGTTGAGGCTTTCCGCGTTCGCCAGTTGTTCGATGAAATTCATTCAGTCTCCAGGGTTCGCGGCGCGGCGGGACGGCTCTTCGCTGCCGTTCGCTCAGTCGCCGGTTGTGCCGATGCGGCGCGCCAGCTCGCTGGCCATGCCGATATAGCTGCCCGGGGTCATGGCCAGCAGGCGCGTCTTCTCCGCCTCCGGCAATGCGAGCCGGGCGACGAAGCCCTGCATCAGCTCGCGTGTCATTGGCTGGCCACGCGTGAAGGCTTTCAGTTGTTCGTAGGGTTCGGGCAAGCCGTAGCGGCGCATCACGGTCTGGATCGGTTCGGCCAGCACTTCCCACGCACCGTCGAGGTCGGCGGCGAGGCTGGCCTGGTTCAGTTCGAGCTTGTCGAGCCCGCGCACCAGGCTGTCGTAGCCCAGCACCGCATAACCGAGTGCGACCCCCATGTTGCGCAACACGGTCGAGTCGGTCAGATCGCGTTGCCAGCGGCTGATCGGCAACTTCTGGCTGAGGTGGGCGAGCAGCGCATTGGCGAGGCCGAAGTTGCCTTCGGCATTCTCGAAATCGATCGGATTGACCTTGTGTGGCATCGTCGACGAGCCCACCTCGCCGGCCTTGGTGCGCTGCGTGAAAAAGCCCAGGCTGATGTAGCCCCAGACGTCGCGCGACCAGTCGATCAGGATGGTATTTATCCGGGTAACCGCATCGAACAGTTCGGCCATGTAATCGTGCGGCTCGATCTGGATCGTGTAGGCGTTGAAGTGCAGCCCCAGTTGCTGCTCGACGACGCGGCGGCTGAAACCTTCCCAGTCAAAATCCGGATAGGCCGCCAGATGGGCGTTGTAGTTGCCCACTGCGCCGTTCATCTTGGCCAGCAGTTCAACCGTGGCGATGCGTTTGCGTGCGGAACGCAGCCGTGCGGCAACGTTGGCAATTTCCTTGCCCACCGTGGTCGGGCTGGCAGTCTGACCGTGGGTACGGCTGAGCATCGGCACCGCTGCCATCGCATGCGCCATCGCTGTCAGCTTGTCGACCAGCTGATCGATGGCCGGCAGCAGCACGCTGTCGCGCGCCGCCTTCAACATCAACGCATGGCTGGTATTGTTGATATCTTCGCTGGTACAGGCGAAGTGGATGAATTCGCTGGCGGCCTGCAGTGAAGGCTGGCCGTCGAACTGTCGCTTGAGCCAATATTCGACTGCCTTCACATCGTGGTTGGTGGTTTTTTCGATGTCCTTGATGGCTTGCGCATCGGCTTGCGAAAAGCCGGCCACCTTCGCCCTTAGCGTGTCGCGCGCCGCCAATGGCAATGGCTCGAACTCGGCAAAGCCGGCATCCGACAAGGCGACGAACCATTCCACTTCCACTTGCACTCGCCGCTGCATCAGACCAAATTCGCTGAGCAAAGGGCGCAGCGCCGCGAGTTTGGCGGCATATCGCCCGTCGAGCGGACTGAGAGCGGTCAGCGGCGAAAGTGCTGACGAGGCGGGTTCGGACATGGTCTTCGGTGGCAGGGACTGGTCGTCGATTTTATGGTCTTTGCGGAATGCGGGCCGCGTCGGATTGAGCGGGCAAAAGCGCGAGCGGGCAGCCACTGGCGCTTCAATGCTTGCCGTCGCTGCGCGAGGGTTCGCTGCGATGCTCGGACTCATGGCCCGTCGCAGAAACTCGCTGCGTTCGCTTCGCTC
>JBDTQC010000033.1:0-14501 GCA_039932405.1 Ideonella sp. | reverse complement strand
TGGGGCGCGATTATCAGCGCCCCTGCTCAACCCGTTTCGTCGCCGATCAACAGCCGGGTCTCGCTGGTAAACCGGTATGACGGCACTTCGAGATTGGTCGGTGCGGGCGTGGCGCGACGTATCGGGTGTGCTTGCGGCTCTCGCCGCTGCATTGACCTGGAAACCTTTCACACGCGAATCAGCAGCACGCTGGCCGCCCACAACAACCCATTGAAATAGAGATGCAGCCCGATCGGTGCCGCGAGCTGTCGGCTGTGCTCCAGCGCCAAGCCGAACACCAGCGACACCGGAACGATCGCCGCCACTTGCAACAGCGGTTGCGCGATACCGTGGGCCGCGGCGAACAGCAGGCTGGTCAAGGCATTTGCCGAGCTGATGCCGAGCCAGCTTCGGTTGGCGAGCGCAGGCCGCGTCGCCAGCCAGGGCTGCAGCGCGCCACGAAAGACGATCTCCTCCAGCACCGCGTACAGGCCCAGACGCAGCAGCAACTGCGGCGCGGACAGCCTTGGTACGGGATGGCCGAGCGTGGCCCAGATCCAGGCGACTGCCGGCGCAACCACTGCGAGCAAGAGGGCCCATCCGATGCGCCGTTGCCGGGTCGCGATCGTGGCGGCAGCAGAGTGCTCGGGTTGCACGGCGCGCCCGCCGCCGCTGTCAGCGCGAGCCGAACATCATCCGCCGTGCCAGCAGCGATTTCAGCGGCCCCATCGCCTGCAGGGCTGCCATGCCCAGGCCGCGCGCGGTGCCGGCGCCCGGCAGGGCCCAGGTGAAGCTGCGCGCCAGAAAATCGGTGGCGGCGATCATGGCCCAGCGGTCGGGCGCGCGTTGCCACTCGACGCGGCGCAATG
Source organism: Ideonella sp. (assembly GCA_039932405.1). GTDB lineage: Bacteria > Pseudomonadota > Gammaproteobacteria > Burkholderiales > Burkholderiaceae_C > Ideonella_A. The sequence continues at coordinate 13,653 of JBDTQC010000033.1, read as the reverse complement.
CGGCCCCGATGTCGTCGCTTCTCGACAGTGCGCTGACCAGTTCGTGCGCGTCGCGCAGCCCCAGGTTCAGGCCTTGGCCGGCCACCGGATGCAGGGTTTGCGCCGCGTTGCCGATGCGCACGATGCGGCCGTCGGTCAGGCTGCGCTCGGCGTTCAGGCCGAGCGGAAAACACTTGAGTTTCGAGACATTTGCGATCGGACCGACTTCGGGCGCAAACATCGTCGACAACACCAGCTGGCGCTGCGTTTCGTCGAGTTCGGCCACCGGGTCGTCGTCGCGGTCGACACACCAGACCAGTGCCCACCTGCCCCCGCGCAGCGGCAGCAAGGCCGCCGGTCCTTGGCGGGTGAAGCGCTCGTAGGCCACACCGGGCCGCGCCTGTGGCAGCTCGACCGTGCCGACCCAGGCGTTTTGCCGGTAGTCGCGGGTCACCGCCTTGCGGGCCTGCTCGGCAAACACGCCACCTTCGGCCACCACCACCAGGTCGAAACTGTCGGCGATGCCGGCGTCGACCTCGACCGCGATGGCGGATGGCTTCAGCGCCGCCACCGGCGTGCCGAAGCGGCTGCTCAGACGCTGTGGCTGGGCCTCGCACAGGGCCAGCCAGGCTTGCTGCAACGGCGCAACCAGCGCCCCATAAGGCAGCACCGCGCCGAGTTGCTCGACCCCTTCGTCGGCCGCGCGGATCCGCACCTCGGGCTCACCGATCAGCGATTCGATGAAGGGCCCCAGCGTACCACCGCCAAGCGACGGCGCCTGTTGCGACACATGTACCTCGGTGATGGCCTGGGCGGACGCCTCGATCGCCGTCGGCCCGCCAACCCCGGCCGAGCGCCACACGCCCAGCCAGTCGAGCATCTGCACGCTGCCGAGCGACAGCGCCAGGGTACGCCCGTCGGTGCTCACATCCTTGTCGAGCGGGCGCGCATCGAACACGCTGATGCGGGCGGTAGGCAGGCGCTGCGCTGCGAACAGCGCCAGTGCCAGCCCGACCGGCCCGGCACCCACCACCGCCAGATTTGTACCCTTGGTTTGCAACGCCATCAACAATCACCTCGCGCGACGCAGCTGTCGCATTGATCCTTCAGTCGTATTATTCGCCGCACACCCGACTGCCATAAAAAGGAGCTGAGTCATGGCTTTGATGGATTTCATCAAGAAACAGTTCATCGACATCCTCGAGTGGACCGAGTCCGCCGACGGGACGCTGGCCTGGCGCTATCCGATGGCGGGCAACGAGATCCAGTATGGCGCCTCGCTGACGGTACGCGAAAGCCAGATGGCAGTGTTCGTCAACGAGGGCAAGGTGGCCGATGTGTTCGGCCCCGGCATGTACAAGCTGACGACCCAGACCATTCCGGTGCTGACATACCTGAAGAACTGGGACAAGCTGTTCCAGAGCCCGTTCAAGAGCGACGTCTATTTTTTCAGCACCCGACAGCAGGTCGACCAGCGGTGGGGCACCACCCAGCCGGTGACGATCCGCGACAAGGATTTCGGCGCGGTGCGGCTGCGCGCCTTCGGCAACTACAGCTACCGCATCGTCGATCCGAAGCTGTTCCACACTGAGATCTCCGGCACCCGCGAGCGCTACACCGTCGAAGAGCTCGACGGCCAGCTGCGCGCGCTGATGCTGCAGCACATCTCCGATGCGGTGGCCAGCAGCGGCATCGCCTTCCTCGATCTGGCGGCCAATCAGGTCGAGTTTGCCGCCCAGCTGAAAGAGGTCACCGGCCCGGCCTTTGCGTTGATCGGCCTGAAGCTCGAAGGCGTGACGGTGCAGAACGTCTCGCTGCCCGAAGAGCTGCAGAAGATCCTCGATCAGAAAATCGGCATGGGCATGGTCGGCAACGACATGGGCAAGTTCATGCAGTACCAGACTGCGCAGGCGATTCCGAAATTTGCCGAAGGCGCTGGCAATGGCGGCGGCGGCATCGCCGGCGATGCGATGGGGCTGGGCGCGGGTGTTGCGCTGGGCCAGGTGATGGCGCAGCAGTTGTCGCAGGGTTTGCAGGGCCGCCCGGCCGCCGACGCCGCCGCTGCGGCAGCCGCTACAGCACCGGCCGCGATCCGACCTGACGAGGTGATGGCCACCATCGAAAAACTCGCCGATCTGAAGAGCAAGGGCATCCTGACGCAGGAAGAATTCGACGGCAAGAAGGCGGAGCTCTTGAAGAAGCTGATCTAGCGATGGGACCACTCCCGGAAGCGCCTTCGGCGGCTGCGTGATACGAAGCTGCTGAGTCGACGCCATTGGCCACTGAACCGAGCCCCCAGCGCGGCTACCGCGCGGCGTGCCCCAATTGCGGCGCGCCGGTCGAGTTTCGTTCGGCGGCATCCGCCTTTGCAGTCTGCAGCTTTTGCCGCAGCACCGTTGTTCGGGATGGCGACGCGCTGCGGCGCATCGGCCAGAGCGCTGAACTGTTCGACGACCACACGCCGCTGCAACTCGGCGCATCAGGCAGCTACCTCGGCCAGCCGTTCACGCTGATCGGCCGGCAGCAGTTCGGTACCGAGCAGGGCAGCTGGAACGAATGGCATTCGCTGTTCGATCTGGGCGCCGATGGAGCGGCGCCTCGTGTAGCGTGGTTGTCGGAAGACAACGGCCGCTATGTGATGGCCTTCGATGCACCATTGCCCGGGCCGCTGCCCGCGCTGGGCTCGCTGACCGCCGGGCGCCAGCTCGAGATCGGCGGGCAGATCTGGAGCGTGGCATCGATCGTGCGCGCCAAGTTGCTGGCGGCAGAAGGCGAATTGCCGGCGCCGCCAGCCGCCGAATTCACCGTCGCCGATTTCCGCAACCCGCAAGGCGAGGTTGCCACGCTCGACGACGGCGACCCACAGCAGCCACGCTGGTCACTCGGCCGTTCGGTGGCCTTGTCCGAACTGGCGATGCGCGGCCTTGCCGAAGCCAGCGAAAAAACGCTGAAAGCGCGCACTGTCGAATGTCCGAACTGCGGGACCTCGCTGCAGGTCAAGCTCGAATCGTCGCAGTCCATCGTCTGCAGCAACTGCAAGGCGGTGGTCGACATCTCGGCCGGTGTCGGTGGCGATCTGCAGCACTATGTGCAAACCAATTCGCCGCACGGCGCGTTGCCGCTGATTCCGCTCGGCAGCAGCGGCAGTTTCCGGTTCGACAGCGCCACGCTGGTGCCGTGGCAGGTGGTCGGTTATGCCGAGCGCTTCGAGTTGCCGGACGATCCCGACGACGAACGCGTCTTCTGGCGCGAATACCTGCTGTACAACCGCAGCGCCGGTTTTACCTTTCTGGTCGATTCCGAAGAGGGCTGGAGCTGGGTGGCGCCGATCACCGGCGTGCCGCAAGCGGCTGGCTCAGGCGCTGTCAGATACCGCGACGTCGCCTACCGCAAGCAGTATGACGAGTACCGCGCGCAGGTCAGCTACGTGTTGGGCGAGTTCTACTGGCGGGTCGAGCGCGACCAGCAGACCCTCAATACCGACTACATCGGCACCGGCTCGGCGGCCAGCAAGCGGCTGAATCGCGAGCAAAGCGCCGGTGGTACCGCGCAGGAAATCGTCTGGTCGGCCGGCGAGACCCTGGCCGCCAGCGCCGTGTTGAAGGCTTTTGGCCTTCCCGGGGCCATGCAGGCCGCCATCAAGCGCGATGCGGCGCCGGTTTCGCTGAACCCGTCCGGGCTGCTCGCCAAGGCCTTCCTCGTGCTCTTCTTGATCGCCGTGCTGTTTGCCCTGTTTCGCTGTGACGGTGATGACGACTGCAACAGCCTGCGCGCGAGCTATGGCGAGTCGTCGAACGAATACAAGAACTGTCTGGTCGGGCGTTCACGCACCGGGGGCGGTGCCTTCGGCGGCTTCAGCTCGGGCGGTTTTCACAAATAGCGGGTGGGCACCGCTGCATGTGTTTTTCCGCGTTCTGTCTCAGATCGCCGTGGACGCAGGCGTTGGCCGAGAAAGTCCGATGCCTCGCTGGAAACGAGCCGAGAAGTGGTGAAATGGCGTTCTCGTGCGAACGGGTGCACAGTCCGGGACCGGGTTCCCGCGCTCGCACGCATCGCCTTGACGCATCACGCCAACACCACTGTGCCCATGAAGACGTCCCACGCTCGACTGGCCCTTGCGGCTGCTGCCCTTCAGTTGGCGTGGATGACGGTGGCCTGTACCGACGCGTTGTACTCCGATGCTGAAAACGCCGGCCGCAAGAGCATGCAGTCGAGGCAGGCGGCCTTGCGCTCGATGAAATCGTCATCGTCCGCTGCCGCCACCGCCACGCCCGTGTCGGGGCAGGACTTGACGCAGCTGCTCGCCGGACACACCCACGTGGATGCCTTTGTCAAGCGGGCGGGCGATGCCAAGCCCTACCTGACGACCTACGACTACTATGGTCCGGACGGCACGTTCATTGCCAAGGACACCTATTCACGCAGGACGGCCGACTATTACGACGTCGGTCGCTGGACGGTGCACGCCAACGTGCTCTGCATCACCCTGCCATCACGCCCGGAAGACGCGTGCTTCACGATCCGGCTGACTGCCGACGGCACCATCCAGTACTGGATCCACAAGCCCGGCGATCCTTTCGACGGGCTGCTGACGCGAAACGTGACGGTCGTTCGCAACGGCCCGCAAGAACCCGAGTACACCTCCGATCCGGCCGCATTTCGATAGGTCGGCGCCTCACAACCATGCCGTTCGGGTCCGTTGCTGCAGTCATGGTTCACGTCGCCAACATTGACGAGGCTCTGGACTGGTACCAGCGTGCCTTTGCCGAAGTGGGATTATGCCGAGCGCACCAGAACGAGGACGCAGGCTGAATTGACGCAGTGGGCGGCTTGGGATCCAATCGGAACACCGGAACACCGGAACACCGGAACACCGACATGGCGATTCAGCGAAACGCATACTGATGCGCTGCGATCATGGGAGGTTCGAAATGCGCCACTTGCCAATCATCCTGGCCGTCGTCATGTCGCCACTCGCTTGCAACGCCCAGGTGCCCGCCCCGCTCGGGAAATGCATTGTTGCGAACGTCACTGCGAATGACCGCCACGACCTTGCCCGATGGGTCTTCCTCTCGATGGCAGCCCATCCGGAAGTCAAGCAATTCTCGATCGCAAGCCACGAAGCGGCTGAGGCCGCAGCCCGCAAAGTGGGTGCTCTCTTCACTCGGACCATGAGAGATGAATGCGCCAACGAGGTGCAAGAGGCGGCCCGCGCCGGAGGACCGCCGGTCGTGCCGGCTGCCATCAATTTCTTCACACAGCTCGGCGTGCAGGACCTGATGACCAACCGGGATGTTCTCGCTACCCTGTCAAGCTTCAGCCAATTTGCGGACAAGGAAGGCATTGACCGCAACGCTCGCCCAAAGTGATGCCGACTTCTTTGCAAGACGCTTCTCCAGGTCAACCATGGACCTAAGATGCGCGCATGACAGCGAAACATCACAACTGGCAGGACCGCTGGCAAGTCGATCGTACGGAAGGCACCGCAACGCATGAGTCGGGATTGCGTGTCCGGCTGAGCGATGGCGTTGGCGTTGCACTCAACGCCGCCGACGTCGAGGCGGAATTGGCCCCCACGCATGGCGTTCACAACGCGCCGGCGATGGTGGCACGGATCACGCGCGAAGGCGCGCAGATGCTGATCGATCCGTACTCACGCGGCTGGCGCGGCGCGGCGGGCAAGCCATCGAAGTGAATCTGGTTGACCTGCGGGATGAAAACACCCGACCGTGCAAGCACCGAGCCATTCAACCCTCGTCCTGACCGCGCTGCTGCCGCTGCTGGCTTGGCGGGTCTACGCGCGTTTCAAGCGCATGGTCGGGCGCCAGCGCCTCACCAGATACCGCCTGTGGATTCAGCTGTCGCTGTTTCCGACTTTGGTGGTGCTGATTGCCGTCGCCAGCCTGGCCCGTCCGTTCTCCCTGCTCGCGTTTGTCTCCAGCCTCGCTGCTGGTGCGGCGCTCGGGCGTTACGGACTCAAGACGACCCGGTTTGAAGCCGTTCCAGGCAAGCTGTTCTATACGCCGAACGCACACCTGGGCATCGCACTCAGCTTGCTGTTCGTGGTTCGCATCGCTTACCGGATTCTCGAGGTCTACACCAGCCAGCTGGACGCGCAACACGCCAATCTTGATTTCGTCCGCAGCCCGCTGACGCTGCTGGCCTTCGGACTGCTGGCGGGCTATTACATCTCGTATGCAATCGGGCTGGCGCTGTGGCGCACCCGGATGCTCAAGGCCAGACAGCTGCGGCTCGACCGCGAAAACCGATGAAAGCACAAGCGCACGAGGAATTGTTCGGCACCTTGATGGCACGCTTCGCCAAGCACGCGACGCGACACAAGGCCATCGCCTGGGCCGATGTCCTGATCCGCCTGCAGGCGGCAAGCCCGGGAAAGCTGCGCGCGCTGCACGCGATGGAAGCCAGCGGCGGCGAACCGGACGTGATCGGCCGTGAAGAGCAGACGGGCGAGTTCATGTTCTGCGATTGCGTGGCAGAAAGCCCGGCCGGCCGCCGAAGCCTCTGTTACGACCGCCAGGCGCTCGAGTCGCGCAAGGAAAACAAGCCCGCCGGCAGTGCGATCGACCAGGCCACCGAGATGGGCATCGAGATGCTGACCGAAGACCAGTACCGGCATCTGCAGCAACTCGGCGAGTTCGACCTCAAGACATCGAGCTGGATCGCCACGCCCGCCGGGGTGCGCCAACTCGGTGGTGCGCTGTTCTGCGATCGCCGCTATGGCCACGTATTCGTTTATCACAACGGCGTGCAGTCGTATTACGCCGCCAGGGGTTTTCGAGGTTCGGTCGCAATCTGATCTGCCGCGTTGTCGATCGACCGCCAGACGGAAGGCGATCTCGGCGGTGCCGGTAGACTGGACGCGACCTGCAGCAATCCCTCAGCATGAAACAACGCAGCACCATCCGCCTCATCGCGTTTTTTGAAGCTTTCAAAGGGGCCTTCGTCCTGCTGGCCGGCCTGGGCGTTTTGACGCTGCTGCACAAGGATTTGCATGACCTTGCCGTCAGCCTGGTCGAACACTCGCATCTGAACCCCGCTTCGCACTATCCGCAGATCTTCATCGACGCGGCCAGCAATGCGCAGAACTCCAAGCTGGTGTGGCTGGCCGCGGGCGCGGTGTGCTACTCGTCGGTTCGGCTGGTGGAGGCATACGGGCTGTTCTACGAACGCGCGTGGGCCGAACTGCTTGCGGCAGCCAGCGGCGCCATCTACGTGCCACTCGAGCTGTTTCGCCTCATGCGACATCCCACCTGGCTCAGCGCCGTGCTGCTGCTTGTCAACATCGCGGTTGTCGCCATCATGGTGCACGCGTTGCTCCTACGCCGTCGAGCTCGCGATGTCATGGCAGCCTCACAACCGGCTTCGCTCGACCATCGATGACATCGGGCTCAGTCATGACGCAGATTTTCGGGCTGCCGCGATTGAGGCCCTTGGCATCGGTCGATCGGACCTGGCTTGAAACGTCGTGAGGAAGGAGCCACCCAAATGGCAACTTTGCACCACCCACACTGAAATTGAAAGGACTGACCATGGCAACCGGCATTGTTCGAATTCACCGCGTGCTGCGTTCCAAACCCGAGCGCGTCTACCGGGCGTTTCTGGATGCCGACGCCATGGCCAAGTGGCTGCCACCTTATGGGTTTACCTGCAAGGTTCACCACCTGGATGCGACCGTCGGTGGCACTTACAAGATGTCCTTCACCAATTTCTCGACCGGAAATGGCCACGCGTTCGGCGGTGTGTACCGCGAGCTGGTCCCGAGCGAGCGCATTGTCTACACCGACTGCTTCGACGATCCGAATCTGCCGGGCGAGATGTCCACCACCATCGTCTTCAAGCCGGTTGCATGCGGCACCGAGTTGACTGTGGTTCAGGAAGGCATTCCGGAAGTGATCCCGGTCGAGATGTGCTACCTCGGCTGGCAAGAATCGCTCGCGCAACTCGCAAAACTGGTCGACCCGGAAATTCCGGACTGATCACTTGCTGCGTTCAATCTCGAAATCGATCGGCTTGAAAGATCCGTTGTTCGATTGTTCGGCAGAACAAGACGTCAGTGCGCAAAGCAGGTCCATCTCGGCGCGCAGTTCGACATAGTCGCCGGCCTTCGAAGTCGGCGGCAGCACAGCCACCGAACCCTCAGGACCGACTTGCACATTCATGAAGATGTTGAAGGTGGTCGAGATCTGATCAGGGCGAATACCATGTGACCCGAACGCGGTGTAGAGGTTCTCAAAGCAACTCGGATGATGACCGCGGTGCTTGTAGAGGATCTGGAACATTTCCTGGCTGCACGGCGTCAGCAGAAAGTCGTGGCGGCCGACCAGATCGCGCTCGATGGTGAACATCGGCCTGCTGTCGTTGGCATACAGGATATCGCCAGTCGAGAGGTATATCTTGGACGCATAGTCGATACTGCGCCCGGACGACAGGCTGCACGCGAAATCATCGCCCTTGAACGCAAACAGGTCGGCAACCTGCTCGCCCAGCGGGTCGATGACGCGCAGCAGATCACCCTTCTTCAGCTCGAATGCGATGCCGCTTTGCGGTGCAATGCGCGTGTGTTGGTGATGCTGCTCACACATTGGCCGATTCCCGGTTCGAAAACGGGCACACCCAGTCGCCTTCGACGGCGCGACCCGAATATTGCCGAGCCTCTGACGCCTCACCGAAGCGGGCCAGTACCGGATTGATCGAACCCTGCAACGCGATGTCGCGGCCCCGTATGGCTTTTTGCATGCTGCCGTATTTGCCCGATTCCTTCATCGAGACGAACTGGTCGTGAAAGTTGAACACCAGCGTCGGTGCCGGACTGCGGCGAGCCAGGCGCGAGGCGGCGGGATGCATGCCCACAACGAAGAAAGCACGCCCTGCCACGCTCATCGAGAACTCGGCATCGGCCGGATTGGAGCTGACCGAAGCGTTCCATTGGGACAGCAGACGATCGGCATCGTGCAGCAATTGCAACTGCCGCCACAGCTGGCTCTCGAACGCCCGCTCGCTGGAAACAGTGGCATCGAATGTCGCGATGAAACTGACCGGCTGAGCGCCAGGGTTTGGAAACTCTTCGGAGAACTCGGCCAACGCGTCGCGCAAGGGGCCTGCTACCGAGGGGTCACCCAGCGCATGGAAGTGAGCGAAGCGCAGGCGTCCACGGTTCAACGCAGAGCGCGCGCCCACGCATGGAAACTCGGCTTCTCCGATGAATGCTTCGAACGCAGCGCGAGCCGAATGGTTGGACGCACTGGTGTTCTGAGCAGGACTGGAAAACGGGCACATGAGATAAGGATGGCTGTAAAAATCGATCAGCCAAGCTTAGGTGGACGCCCGTTTTGCAGGCGCCAGTGCATCGTTGAATCGGCCGTGGGACAGCGCCCCAAACCGGCGTAGGTCTCAGTCCCTCAAGCCCATCTGGCTTCATTCGAGCTCGCGGCTCGATATCGGCCGCGACAGCAGCGGGGCTTCGCTCATGGCGTCGCGCCAGAGGCGGCGCGGCAGGAAGGTGCGCAGTTGCTCGATCGCCTTGTCGATCAGCAGCGGATGCAGTTCATGGCCGACGTCCGGAACAATATCGGCGGTGATATCCGCGCCAAGCATCACCAGTTGATTCGCTGCCTCGATGACCGGAGCAACCGAGATCACCGGGTCCGCCATGCCGTGCAGCAGGTGAAGCGTGGTGTCGACCGGTGCATGATCCGGCACACTCGCATGGCGGCTGCCGAAAGCGAGCACCCTTCCCGCCAATTGCGGTTCGATCTGCACGGCTTCGAGGGCCATGATGCCGCCCTGCGAGAACCCCGCCAGTGCGGTGCGATCCCACGCGATCTGGAAGCGCTGCTGCAGATCGCGAACGCTCGCGACAAACGCAGGCAAGGCCGCGTTGATGCGCTCGGCACGGTTGTCGTCGTTCAATCCAAGGCGCGAAAAATATTGGTAGCCCGACATCCTTTTCCGCTCCGATGGCCCTTCGGCCGCATCAGGTGCCTGCAGGCACAACACCGCAGCCTGCGGATACTCGCGTGCCAATGCGGCAGCCAGCGGTTGCATCGCCTGCGGTTCCTGGCCGTGGCCGTGCAGCAGCAGAAACAGCAGTTCGGTCGGGCCTTCGTCGGGCAGGCGGGCCAGGCAGGTCATCATGGGAGCATCGTTTCTTGGCGTATCAATTGAAGGTCTTGCCTTGTTCGGCCAGGCGAACCAGCAACGGCGCCGGCTGCCACGAGGCATCGGCACCCGGCTCAGCGGCGAAGCGGCGCAGGCTGCGCACCACGTTGGGCAGGCCCACCGTGTCGGCATACAGCATCGGGCCGCCACGGTGCAGCGGATAGCCGTAGCCGTTCAGGTAGACGAGATCGATATCGGACGCGCGTGCCGCGATGCCTTGCTCGAGAATGCGCGCCCCTTCGTTGACCAGCGCAAACATGCATCGCTCGACGATTTCTGTGTCGCTGATCTTGCGGGGTGTGATGGCGTTGGCGAGGCGGTAGTCGGTGATCAGTTGATCGGTCAGCGGATCGGGGATCGGATCACGCTTGCCGGCTTCGTAGCGGTACCAGCCGGCACCGGTTTTCTGGCCGAAACGTCCGGCTTCGCACAGCCGGTCGGCCACCACCGGTTGCATCTCGATCCCGGCCTCGGCGGCGCGTCGCTTGCGAGTCGCCCAACCGATGTCGAGGCCCGCCAGATCACCCATCCGGAACGGTCCCATCGCGAGGCCGAACGCCTGCAATGCCGCGTCGACCTGCTGCGGCGCTGCGCCAGCGTTGACCAGTCCGTAAGCGGCTGCGCCATATCGCGCCAGCATGCGGTTGCCGATGAAGCCGTCGCACACACCCGAAACCACCGCAACTTTCTTGATCGTCTTCGCCAGTGCCATGCAGGTAGCCAGCACATCTGGTGCGGTGACTTTGCCACGCACGATTTCGAGCAGGCGCATCACATTGGCCGGGCTGAAGAAATGCAGACCGATCACGTCCTGCGGACGTCTGGTGAATCCGGCGATCTGGTCGAGATCGAGGTACGACGTATTCGAAGCCAGGATGGCGCCCGGCTTGCACACGTCGTCGAGGGTTTCGAACACCTGGCGTTTGACATCCATGTTTTCGAAAACCGCCTCGACGACCAGATCGACGTCGGCGAATCCGTTGTAGTCGAGCGTGCCGGTGAGCGCTGCCATGCGCTGCTCGACCTGCTCGGGCTTGAGCTTGCCTTTCTTCATCGAGCTTTCGTAATTGCGTCGAATCGTCGCCAAGCCCTTGTCCAGCGCCTCCTGCTTCATCTCCAGCAAGACGACCGGAATGCCGGCGTTCAGAAAATTCATCGTGATGCCGCCGCCCATCGTGCCGGCGCCGATCACGCCAACCCGTTTGATCGGGCGCAGCGGTGTATCGGCCGGCAAGTCGGGCAGCTTGGTGGCGGCGCGTTCGGCGGCAAAGACATGCCTCAATGCGCGCGACTCCGGCGTGTTCATCAGGCTCATGAACAATTCGCGCTCGATCCGCGCAGCTTCGTCGAACGGCTTGCTGACCGAATTGGCTACCGACTCCCAGCATTTGAGTGGCGCCGGGAAGTGCCGGGAAGTGGCAGCAATCGAATTGCGGGCGAACTGCAGAAAGCCCGCCGCATTCGGATGCGTGACCTTCAGATCGCGGGCGCGCCGCAGCGGTTTGGCTTCGGCGACCAACTGCCGGGCATAAACAACCGCCGCGTCGATCAGGTCTGCATCGACGATCTGATCGATCAGTGCGGTACCGGCGAATCGGGCCGCCTCCGCCGGTGTGCCGGTGACGATCATGTTCAGCGCCGGCTCGAGACCGATCAGCCGCGGCAGGCGTTGGGTGCCGTGCGCGCCGGGCAGCAAGCCGAGCTTCACTTCGGGCAGGCCGAGCATCGCGTTGGCCAGCGCCACGCGGTAGTGGCAACCCATCGCCAGCTCCAGCCCACCGCCGAGGCATTGGCCGGCAATCGCGGCCACGACCGGCTTCGGGTTGTTTTCGAGCATCGTGATGACGACCCGCAGATTCGGCTCGCGCAGCGCATTCGCGGTACCGAACTCGGTCACATCGGCACCACCTGAGAAGGCACGCGCCGTGCCGGTCAGGACGATCGCCTGCAGGTCTGCATCGGCATTCGCCAGATCGAGCGCCTTCGCGATGCCGTCGCGCAGATCGAAGCCCAGGCCGTTGACGGGCGGCTTGTCCATCGTGATCACGGCTACGTTGTTGCGGCGCTCGAGCCGCACGAATGGCGATGCCGCGCTGGCTTGGGGGCTGTCGACTGAGGTCATGGTGTCTCCAACGAGGTGTGCCATCGCGGCCGCGGGTTGCGCGCTGGATGGGCTGTATGAACGGATGCAGCGGCGCTGTTCTGATAGTGTGCCGTCTGCGCCGGAAAGGCTGAAACGCCTTCTGTTTCACGAAACCATACCAGTATTTTCAGGATTCCAATGAACATCGATTTCAGCGGCAAGGTCGCGATCGTCACCGGTGCCGGTGGCGGTTTGGGCAGGCAACATGCGCTGGCACTGGCGGCGCGCGGCGCCAAGGTCGTCGTCAACGATTTCGCCCGCGCCGTGGCCGGAGCTGATGGCGTCGAGCGCAGTGCTGCCGATCAGGTGGTGGGCGAGATTCGCGCCGCCGGCGGCGAGGCGATCGCCAATGGCGCTTCGGTGACCGACGCCGTGGCGGTTGCCGCGATGGTCGGCGACACACTGGCACGCTGGGGCCGAATCGACATCCTGGTCAACAACGCCGGCATCCTGCGCGACAAGAGTTTCGGCAAGATGGAGATCGACGATTTCCGGCTGGTGGTGGACGTTCACCTGATCGGCGCGGCGATTTGCAGCAAGGCGGTCTGGGCGACGATGCGCGAGCAGAAATACGGCCGCATCGTGATGACGACCTCGTCGTCCGGCCTGTACGGCAATTTCGGTCAGGCCAACTACGGCGCCGCCAAGATGGGACTGGTCGGCCTGATGCAGACGCTTGCGATCGAAGGTGCGCGTGATGGCATTCATGTCAATTGTCTGGCACCGACCGCCGCCACCCGCATGACCGAAGGCCTGCTGCCCGCTGAGGTTCTGGCGGTGCTGACGCCCGAATCAGTCTCGCCGGCCGTCGTATTTCTGGCTTGCGAAGCTGCGCCGACACGCACCATTCTGTGTGCAGGCGGCGGCAGCTACGAGTGTGCCCACGTCACGCTGACAAAAGGCATCCACATCGGCAATCCGCCCGATGCGGCCGAACAGCTGGTGGCGCGCTTCGCCGAGATTGCCGACCGGCAGGACGAAACCGTCCCGCAGGTTGGCAGTGCGCAGGGCACGGCGGAGATTTCGAAGGCGCTGCAGCGGCGCTGAAGCCGGCGGTGTTTTCGATGCTGATCCTGGTTCGGTTCAAATCGGCAGCGGCGCCGCCACTGCGCGCAACAGCCGCTTGCGCTGGTGGTTGAAATTGAGGGCCACACCGACGGTGCCGATCGCACCCGTGCAGATGATGGCGATGATGCCGACTTGCTGGAGCAGCAGGCCGGCCAGCCCGACACCCACGGATTGACCCATGAAGAAACAGGCCGAGAAAGCGGCGACCGCAGCGCCGCGACGCTCGGGTGCCATCTGCGTCGCGTGGGTCTGCAAGGTGTTGTGCATCATGTAGAAGCCCAGCC
>JBDTQC010000032.1:0-14505 GCA_039932405.1 Ideonella sp. | reverse complement strand
GGGGATGCGGGTGATCGTGGCCGACCCGCAGGTTAGCGTGGCACATCCGCAGATCACCCAGCTTGCGCTCGATGATCTGCTGGCTGATGCCGACCATGTTGTCTGCCTGGCGCCCGCATTGGCGACGACCGAAAACCTGATGGATGCGCAGCGCTTTGCGCTGATGAAGCGCGGCGCGGTTTTTGTCAATCCATCGCGCGGCAATCTGGTCGATGAAGATGCGCTACTGAAGGCGCTCGACAGCGGCCAGCTGTCGGCTTGTGCGCTCGACGTCGGGCGCGCTCCGGACCAGATGCCGTCGCTTGCACTGGCTCGCCACCGCCGCGTGATCGCAACGCCGCACATTGCCGGATTGACGCCACCAGCCGCGGAGCATCAGGCGATGGACACCGTGGCGCAACTGGCCGAGTTGCTGCGTGGCGGCATGCCGGCCGGCGCGGCCAATGCCGAGCATGCGACGCGGCTCGGTCAGCTTCGCTCTTAGGGTGTCCATCCTCAATCGTCACTGGTCGATCGCCAGCCAGACCCTTCCGCTGTCGATCTTGACCGGATAGCTGCGAATCGCGTCGGTCGCCGGCGCGCAGGTGGCATGGCCGGTACGGATGTCGAAGCGGCCCTGGTGCATCGGGCACTCGATTTCATAGCCTTCCAGGAAGCCGTCACACAACTCGGCCTGACCATGGCTGCAGATGTTGTCGGTGGCAAAGATCTCGCCTTTTGCACCGTACAGTGCCACGAACCGGCCTGCTACCGCGATTCCGATCACATCGTCGGCCGGTACATCGGCGACTGCCGCAGCGTCGATCCAGTCATGGTTTTCGCTCATGGGGCCGCCCTCAGATCGGATAGATGATGGAGTTGGGGATCATCTCGCTGTCGTAGACGACGAGTTTCGATTCGAATTTGAGCCCTTGCGGCGTGCGCACCACCGTGTCGATCGAGCGGCCGACATTGAAGACGGTGGTCAACTCCGACAGCTTGGTGCGGAAGACCGCGTAGTTGGCTTCGCACTCGAAACGATTGGTCTCGGCCTTGCGCAGCAACGGCGCGCCGACCACCAGGCGTTGGTAGTAGGGGTCGTGAAACAGCGTTTCGCGGATGCCATAGACCCGATCTTTCAGCATGCCCTTGCTTTCGAACGACAACGTGGCCAATGGAAAGCCGCGGTCGAAATTTTCACGCGGTTGCAACCGATAGCTGCAGTCATCGACGAAGAACTCGGGCCAGAGATCCCAGTTGCCCGAACTCAGCGCTGCTGCATAGTCGGCATACAGCTGGCACAAGCCGTAGTGATCCTTGAAGTCGATCATGCTTCCATCACCTTGCGCCAGTACTGGTACATGCCGCGGATCAATGTTTCGGTCACCATGTGATCGGTATCGCCGACGTCGCGGCCTCCCAGCTCGGCCAGTGTGCGATGGAAAGGCTTCTGTTCGAAGCCCTTCTGCGACAACTCGATCACCTCGCCGTCGTCGGCCGATACGAATCCCGCAGGACCAAACAGATTGGCCTGGCGCAGGCGGCGCTGGGTCATCTCGTCGCTGTCATCCTCGAATCCGAAATGGGTCCAGACAAAATCAAAGCTGCCGACGCCGCTTGGCTGGATGTGCCGGGTCGAGACGCTGTTGACCTGCTGCTGCAGGATCACGCTTGGAAAAAGCGTCGTCATGACTGCGCTCGGCCCATCCCACCAGGATTCGGGCACGATGTCGAGAAAGCGCGGATCGTGCAGTTGCATGCTCTCCTTGAAGCTCGACACCTGCGTCACCTGATCGGCCTTGCCGGTGGCGCCCCGGGTCGAGATCATCGCGGCATGGCGGTGGTGTGCATCCATCTTCAATTCCGACTTGTTGTCGGCACGCCAGAGTCCGAAGGTGACGAACCAGGTGTGCAGCAGGCCGGGGTGATACGGGTCCTTGATGTTCTCCTGCATCAGCTTCCAGTTGCCCGGAATGCGTTGCCGGTTGTAGCCGAGGATCTTCAGTTTGCGGCCGTTGAAAAGCCGGTCGAAATAGCCCAGCACCGTCGGGCCGATGAAGTCTTCGAGCGATTCGATGTCCGGATCGAATGATGCAAACACCACGCCGCCGCGCGTCGCCACCTTCAGCTTGTTCAGGCCATGTTCGGCATTCTTGAAATCGGCCGGCATGCCGCCGTTTACCTTGCCGTCCTGCTTGACGCCACGCCGGAACGGCACGCCCTGCAAGTCACCTTGCAGGCTGTAGTTCCACTGGTGGTAGGGGCAGACGAAATCCTTGCGGTTGCCATGGCGCTCGCGGCAGAACTGCATGCCGCGGTGCGCGCAGACGTTTTCGACGACGTTGATCGCACCCTCGATGTCGCGCACCATGATCACGGAACGCTCGCCGATCACCGTACGCTTGAAATCGCCGTGATTCGGGATCTCGGCCTCGAGGCCGACATAACACCAATGCTTGCGGTAGAAAAACCGCTCCAGCTCTTTGTGGTGCTGCTCGGCCTCGGTATAGGCCATGAACGGGATCCGGCTGGTGCCTTCGCTTTCCCACTGGATCGTGGCCGGAAAGACCGCAACTGCTGCGCTGTCCATGTGAGCTCCTTCAATGGCCGAAGAGCGGTGCCGATGACGGCGTGGCGACCACGGGTGCGAGCTTCAAGCCTGCAGTCGCTTGCAGCAGCTTGGCAGGGCCCGAGTGTGTGGTTCCGCGGGCCTTGCCTGCTTGCCTCAGGCCTTCTTGGCCCAGGCGCTGCACCAGCCTTTGCCGGCAACCTGCTTGCCAGCAAACAAGGGGCAACCGCCTGCCGCATCGGTCGGCTTGCCCTGGAACAATGCGCAGTTGCCGCAATGCTGGCCGGCCGCGTATTTCGGGAATTTCTTGGTATCTGCCTTGGTTGCGTCGGCGACGTAGCCGAGCGCCACGGCTTGCGCATCCTTGGGATCGACCATCGCCTGGGCGCGGGCTCCGGTAGCCAGCACGGTGCCGCAGGCTGCCGCACACGTCAGAAAAATGCGTCGTTGGTTGTTCATTGAAACTCCTGTGATGGGCCGGTTAGGTCAAGCTTGCGGGTGTTTCGAGCCGGCCGGCTGACTTGCCCGCTATCGGCGGCCCTGCCGCCGAACGCTGCAGCCATTGTGCCGTTGATCAGGCAGCATTTGCCGCAATTCGCCGCTAGAGCTTGTGTGTCGACAGCAGGATGCTGGTCTCGCTGTTGGCGATGCCGGGCACCGCGCGGATTGCATTGAGAACCTTGTCGAATTCTTCCAGCGTCTCGGTGCGCAGTTCCGCGATCAGGTCCCAGCGGCCGTTGGTGGTGTGCAGCGCAACCACATTCGGCATGCCGCGCAGCGTGCGCCGAACTTCTTCGCCATGCGGACCCTCGACCTCGATGCTGGTCATCGCGCGGATGCGGTGCAATTCGGCATCCGGGCGCAGGCGAACGGAGTAGCCGACGATGGTGCCGTCGCGCTCGAGCCTGGCGATCCGGTTCTGCACCGTTGCACGTGCCACTCGCAGCGTCTTCGCAAGCGCGACGACGGATAGCCTGGCGTCATCGCGCAGCAGCGAAATCAATTGCCGATCCGTATCGTCCATCAGGCCATTTTGCAGCTTCCAGACGGCCGACCCATTCATGATCTGCGGGAGATGACCATCCGCCTGGTCAGGCTCTCTGCAAATGCGCCTGCACATCGTCCGCCCAGGTCCCCGCCTCGCCGACCGCCTGCTTCAGTGATTCGGCGGTGACGCCGAACTTCGAGGCCCAGTACCTGACTTCGTAGTCTTCGGCCAGGTCGATGCGTTGACGATCGGGTGCACCGGTGTTTGTCTTGTCGTCGGGCAGCCGGTTTCGAGGTGAAGGAACGGGCCTGTTTGCTTCGTGGGAAGTGCGTGCCGGACGTGCCGTCGCGCCCGCAATCGTGTGCGCAAGCTGTAGTCGCTCACTTGTACAATCGATCGTTGTGTCAGGTCAGGCGCTGCAGTCCTTGCGGCCCCGAATCGTGAGCGCTGCAACTTTCGCGCGTGCTGAAAAATCAATGCGTGAGTTCAGAGATGGCCGCTGTGCCTGGTAAATCGAATCATTTGCTGCAGACCATGTGCTGGTTCGCGCTGGAAAACTTCGACCGCGGCCTTGGCGTCTTGCCGGAATTGCCTGCCGAACCGCCCGTTGCCTGCGTCGTCCGTTCATGACGCCACGACCCCAGCCGCTCCCGACCACTCAGGTCGGCCTGCACGACTGCGATGCCGAGCCGATCCATAAGCCAGGGCTGATCCAGCCGCACGGCGCGATGCTTTGCTTCAGGCTCGCCGACGGTCAGCCGCCGACCCTGTGCGCCTGGAGCGAAAACATTCACGCGCTGATTGGTGCGGTGGTTCAGCTGGACGCATCGCCTGCCGAATTGGGGGTCGAGCCGGTTGTCAATGACGCGCTCGCCGAAGGCGCTGTTGCGGGTGCTGGAACCGATGCCTGGTTTCACTCGGTGGCGCTGCTGTGGTCCTTGGGCGACCGGTCGTTCGATGTCATCGCCCAGCGCCAGGATGGCCTGCTGATCCTGGAGTTCGAGCCGCGCGTTCTGGCGGGTGGCGAGCTCGATCGGTTCGCGATTCAGGCGCATCGCGGCATTGATGCGCTGCGCCGCCACCAGTCGTCGGCCAGCATGCTCGAAGCGGCGGTCAAGACCATTCGCGCCATCACCGGCTTCGACCGGGTCATGGGCTATATCTTTCGACACGACGACAGTGGTGAGGTGATTGCCGAGGCCGTACGCGACGACGTTGCGCCTTATCTTGGTCGTCGCTACCCGGCCGCCGACATTCCGCAGCAGGCGCGCAGGCTCTATGTGATCAATACCGTCCGCGTGATCCCGGATGTGGGTTATGCACCAGTTGCGGTACTGGCTGCATCGGATCTGCCGAACCTCGACATGAGCCACAGCGTGTTGCGCAGTGTCTCCCCGATTCATGTCGAATACCTGCAGAACATCGGCGTGGCGGCGTCGATGAGCTTGTCGCTGGTGATCGGAGGTCGACTGTGGGGGATGATCGCCTGTCACCACCTGTCACCGATGCACGTGTCCTATTCGATCCGCATGGCCTGCGACGTGATCGCGCAGGTCATTTCGTCGACCATCGGCGGCATCGAGCAGGCCAGCCGTGCCGAACACATGCAGCGCAGCACGCGCCTGTGCGCCGAACTGGTCTCGCTGGTATCGACGCATCAGGACGATGCGCTCGGCGCGGTGGCGGCCAGAGCGGACGAACTTGCCGGCTGTCTGGGTTGCAATGCTTTTGTTGCGATCAGCGCCGGACAATATTTCACGCATGGCGCGGTTGATCGCTCGATCGCCGAAGCGCTGCGCTCCGGCTGGCCCAAATCCGGCGCCGCCAGTGTTGTGACGTACACCCGGCGCGATGAATGGCCGGGCGAGCTCGCGCAGAAGATGGGGCAGTGGATCGGTCTGCTCGCGTTGCGCTTCGACAGCGCACGCGATGGCTGGGTGTTCGCACTGCGCGTTGAACAGATCGAGGAAGTCACCTGGGGCGGCAATCCCGAGCCCCACTATCGGGCGGGTCCGCTGGGTGAGCGGCTGACGCCGCGCGGTTCGATGAATGCATGGCGCGAAACCGTGCACGACTGCGCCGTGCCATGGACGGCTCACCAGGCCGAGGCAGCCCGCCTGTTCGCCGCCGAGTTGCAAAATGTGATGGCCCAGCAGCACGCCGATCTGGAGCGCGCGCGGATGCAGATGTTGGCAATCCTCGGCCACGATCTGCGCGACCCGTTGCAATCGATCTCGATGGCCGCGTCGCTGCTCGAACGAACCGGCGCCGACCAGACCGGGCGCAATGAAGCGAGGCTGGGCAAGCGCATCCTGGCTTCCAGCAATCGCATGCAGCGTCTGGTGCGTGATGTTCTGGATGTCTACCGGATTCGCTCCGGGCAGGGCTTGGGGATCGTGCTGGACGATTTCGATGTCGTGCAGGTGCTGCGCGACATCGTCGAAGAAGCGCGCGTCGCCTATCCGGCAGCGCGAATCGAGCTCGATGTTCCGCAGGCGCTGCGGATCCGCGGTGATGCTGATCGGCTGGCGCAGGCGCTCGGCAACCTGCTCGGCAACGCCCGACACCACGGCAACCTGGATACGCCGATCCGGGTGGCAGCGGTTCTGGATGGCGCGCTTGCACGCATGACGGTGCGCAACGTGGCCTCCGAGATCCCGCTCGACATGGTCGAACGCCTGTTCCGCGCCGACAAGGGCAGTCATCGCAACGCCGCAACGCCGACTGAGCGCCAACATGGCGGATTGGGCCTGGGGCTGTATATCGCGCACGAGATCGTGATGTCGCATGGCGGCCAGATTGGCTACGCCTACGAGCCTCCCGAGGTGGTGTTCGAAATCCGGATTCCAATCGAGCCGTCGCCTGGCAAATTCTGACCTCGTGGAGCACTCGGAGACGCCGAATCGGTGTCGGCTTCTCTTTTTTTGAAGCAACGTGGGGTCAGTTAAGCAAATGACATAGTTGTTTTCAATGCTGAAGCCTATATTCGTCGGTTGACCTCAGCCGGGCATTCTGTGAAACCCAACGAGATGACGATCGAGGAAGTGGGCGTGCTCATCGTCGATGATGACCGTGACACCTGCGACACCCTGAAGATGCTTCTCGATCTGGATGGCTACACCACCTGGATCGCGGCTGATGGCCGTGCCGCGCTCGCATTGGTCGAGCAAGTCCATCCCTTGTGCGTGTTGATCGACCTCAACATGCCCGGCATGACGGGCGCCGAGCTGACAAGAAGTATCCGCTTGGCCAAGGGCGACGACGTGGTGCTGGTGGCGATCACCGGTTCACGCGACAGCGATGCATTGAACGCGGCCGAGGAGGCCGGCATCGACCACATCCTCACCAAGCCGGTGGACGTGGCTCAACTTCAGAGAATCCTGCCGCGCCTGGTCTGACAGCCGCCTGTGCCGATTGGCCGGCAGGGCGGCCAGGCCCAGGCCTATTTCGTACCATCTGACAGCTTGTCGAAATCAGCGTCGAGCTTGGCCAGCGACGCTGCGATCCGGGCACGCCGTGCGGCAATCCACTCATCCTGTTGCGCCAGCGTCTGCTTCGATGCCTTCAGCATGCGCGCCATCTCGGCGGGTTGCGGGCCGCCGGCCGACGCCCGATTCTTGATGATGGCGATCGGATCGAGCGTCGAGCGGAATTCCGCTTCGCTCATCGGCAGGTCTTGCGGAAAGGTGGTCCCCTTGACCGACTCGGTGTAGATGCGCTGGGCCTGCACATATGGAAAATCGAGCGGCTTGATGTCTTTCGCCTTGGCATATTCCACCACCTCGGATGCGAAATGGTGCCCGGTGCGAAATGGCAGCTTGTATTTGCGCATCAGAACGTCGGCCAGTTCCTGCGAGGCAGTCCAGTCGCTGTTCAGCTCTTCGAGCGCCCGCTCGGGGCTGATCACCAGCGAATTCAGGATCCTGTCCCAGTTTTTCAGTACCGCGATCGCGCTGTTGACCACCGCCGAGTTGTCCTTCACCTCCTTCGGATCGCTCATGCCGGGCGTGATGTTGTGCGCCTGCAGCACGACACCCATGGCCAGCGAGATTGCAGTCGACGCATCGCTGCGCGTGCGATTGAGCAGCCCCGGGTTGCGCTTTTGCGGCATCGCGCTCGACACATAGGTGTTGACTCCGCCTTCGGCCAGCAGCATCCAGGGCCGCGCCTGTGCGTACTGCGTCATGATGTCTTCGACGAAATTGCCGGCGTGCAGCGCGATGCCGGTCACGATCGCCCCCACTTCGACGGGTTCGTCCATCGATGAGATCTGCGCGGCATCGTAGGCGTTGTCGACGGTTGCGGCAAAGCCCAGGTAGTCGGCCATGCGCTGACGGTTCAATGGCCAGCTGGTGCCGTTCAGGACCGTCGTGCCCATCGCCGAGCGGTCGATGCGCACATAGGCTTCGCGGATACGCTGCGCGTCGCGCTCCAGGCCCGCTGCATGGCCGAGCAGGTAGTGGCCCAGGCTGTTGGGTTGCGCAGCCACGCCGTTGGTGTAGTTCGGAACCACCGTGGCCGCGTGTCGATCGGCCAGCTTGACCAACGAGCCGGCCGTCTTGTTCAACTGATCGGCCAGGCTCAGCAAGCCATCGCGCAAGATGGCGGCGCGGTAGGTGGCGTGCATGTCCTGGCTTGAGCGTCCGGCATGCAGCAAGGTGATTTCAGGCCCTGCCGCCTTGATCAGCAGCGGCTCGAAGGTGATGACCGTCGACGGGCGCTTGGCACCCGCCACGCTGCCGTCCTTGATGACCTTGCTGATGCCGGCGGTGACCAGCGGTGTCATCGATCGATCCAGCAGACCCTCGTCGGTATTGATCACCGCGGTGGCCTTGTTCATCTCACCCAGCCAGAAAAATTCATCGCGCGCAGGTGCCGCGGGTGTCGTGGGTGTCGATTGGGCGGCCCCTGGACCTGCATAGGCGGAGATGGCCAGTGCCACGGCAAGAATCTGCAATTTCATGAGTCTTGTCTCGCTTTCTTGAATTGATCGCTGCGGGTTCAGAAGAGGGTGGAAGTTAGCCGACCCTTGGGCAAAGAGCAAATGCCAGGGAAAGTCGAAGCGTCGAGCGGGGCTGCGCATGTCGCAGTTGATGAAGTTGACGCGCCACGCGTTGTGCGATCACGCCAATCACGCGCAGCTCGAAATGTCTGATTTGCCGGGCCAGCAACTTATGCCGTAGCATTTCCCTGAAACTGGTTTCAGAAAAGCATCATGAAGTCTCTTCCCACACCTTCGCCTCGACCTCAAAGTCGGGCGACGATCGCCGATGTTGCCAAGGCTGCCGGGGTCTCGAAGGCGACGGTGTCGCGCTTTCTGAATCACCGCGACACCTTGTTGTCGCCTGCGATTGCGGCCCGGGTCGAGGCGGCCGTGACGGCGCTGGCCTACCTGCCCAGCCCGATGGCCCAGGCGCTCAAGCGTGGCCGCTCGAAGCTGATCGGCCTGGTGGTGGCCGATATCGCGAACCCGTATTCGGTGGCTGTCCTGCGCGGTGCCGAGCAGGCGGCGCAGCAGGCTGGCTATCTGGTGATGTTGTTCAACCTCGGCAATGTCGGCGGCCGCGAGCGCGAAGCCATCGAGGCGCTGGCGTCGTATCAGGTCGAAGGCTTCATCCTCAACACGCTGGGCGCTGATGCCAGTGCCGCCGGCGAGATGGCCCGGCATGGCAAACCGGCAGTGCTGGTCGACCGCAAGCACCCGGCGATGCAGGCCGACTTTGTCTCGCTCGACAACGCGGATGCGGTGCGCCAGGCAGTCGATCACCTGGTTGGCAACGGCTACCGCGAGCTGCTCTATCTGACCGAGCCGATCGCCGGCGTCAGCGCACGAACCGAGCGGGAAGCGGCGTTCCGCGCGTGCCTGGATTCACGCATCGAGGGTCTGACCGGACGCGCCTTCGAGCTCATCGAAGGCGACGACGCAGCGCTCGATGGCGCGCTGCGCCAACTGAAACACCGCGCTGCGGATCGCCCGGCGGCGGTGCTGGCCGGCAACGCCCCAGTCACGCTGCGCGTCGCCGCGGCCGTGCGCCGGCTGGACTGGCGCTTCGGTGACGACCTCGGATTCGTCGGTTTCGACGAGACCGATTGGGCGTCCCTGGTTGGCGATGGCCTGACGACGATCGCGCAGCCGACCGACGACATCGGCCGAGTCGCCACCAGCTGCCTGCTCGAGCGACTGCAGGGCCGTGAGTTGCCGCCCCGGCAGATCCTGCTGGCGGGCCGGCTGGTGCTGCGCGCGTCGTCGCGCCGCGCCCCCATACACGCTGAGACGCCGTTGGCTGCAAACTAGGGTTTATCCGGATCGAAGTCTGAAACCGGTTTCATAAACTACGAACCAGTTCAGCGACTTTGTGATTCTTGTGAACTACACCTTCCAATTCGCCGATGTGTTCGCCGCCTGGCCGCTGCTGCTGAAGGGCACCTGGATAACGGTGCAGTTGTCGTTGCTGGCCACCGCACTTGGCCTGGTCGTCGCGATTGCGTGCGCCTGGGGCAAGACCGAAGGGCCGCGACCGCTGCGCTGGCTGATCCAGGCCTATATCGAGCTGATCCGCAACACACCGTTCCTGGTGCAGTTGTTCTTCTTCTTTTTCGCGCTGCCGGCGATCGGGCTGCGCTGGTCGCCCTACACCGCGGCGCTGACGGCGATGGTGGTCAACCTCGGTGCCTACGCCACCGAGATCATCCGCGCAGGCATCCAGTCGGTTCCCCGGGGCCAGATCGAGGCCGGGCTGGCGCTGAGCCTGAGCCCGTTCCAGGTGTTCCGCCTGATCATCCTGAAGCCGGCGCTGCGCGCCATTTTTCCGGCACTCACCAGCCAGTTCATCCTGCTGATGCTCAGCTCGGCGGTGGTGTCGGTGATCTCCGCCGACGACCTGACCTCGGTAGCCGCGAACCTGCAATCGCAGACCTTTCGAAGCTTCGAGATCTATATCGTCGTCACGTGCATCTACCTGGCGCTGGCGCTTGTTTTTTCGGGAATATTCCGGCTGGTGCAGCGCAAGGCCCTGTCCTACCCGGATCGTCGCTGAGAAAGGCGCACCCATCATGCGTACCTTCGGCATCAACGACGTCTGGTTCATCATGCAGGCCGCCCAATGGACGGTGCTGCTCTCGCTCATCGCCTTCGTCGGAGGTGCTGTCGGCGGGCTGGTGGTGGCGTTGGCGCGCACCTCCGACAGCTTGCTCGCGCAGCGCCTGGCCACCGGGTTCATCCAGCTGTTCCAGGGAACGCCACTGCTGATGCAGCTCTTTCTGGTGTTCTTCGGCGGGCCGGTGCTCGGCTTCGACGTCAGCCCCTGGGTGGCCGCCGGTGTCGCGCTGGTGCTGAACACCAGCGCCTTTCTCGGCGAGATCTGGCGGGGCTCGATCCAGGCCGTCCCGCGTGGGCAGTGGGAAGCTGCCGAGGCCCTCGGGCTTGGTTATGCCGCCCGCATGCGCCGGGTCGTGCTGCCGCAGGCCTGGAAGATCGCGCTGCCGCCGACCGTCGGTTACGGCGTGCAGGTGATCAAGGGTACGTCGCTGGCCGCCATCATCGGATTCACCGAGATTACCCGCGCTGGGCAGATCATCAACAACGCCACCTTCCAGCCGCTGATCGTCTTCAGCGTGGTCGGGGCGATCTATTTCGCGCTGTGCTGGCCGCTCTCGTTATGGGCCGGGCGCATCGAGAAACGCAGCGCCGCCGCGCTCGCACGCTGAACCTTCACCCATTTACCACCGGAGACTCGTCATGACCTTCCTCAACCGTCGCCAACTCATCGCCAGCGCTGCCATCACCTGCGGCACCTTGATCGCCGGCTGGGCGCCACACGCTGTTGCGCAAACCGCAGACGAGATCAAGAAGAAGGGCTCGATCACCGTCGGCATGCTGGTCGACTTCCCGCCCTACGGCACGGTCGACACCTCGAACAAACCCGACGGCTACGACGCCGACGTGGCCCGGCTTTTGGCCAAGGATCTGGGCGTCAAGCTCAACCTGGTGCCGGTGACTGGCCCGAACCGCATCCCGTTCCTGCTCACCAACAAGGTCGACGTGCTGGTGGCCTCGCTGGCCGTGACGCCCGAGCGGGCCAAGCAGGTGCAGTTCTCGCGCCCGTACTCGGCCGCGACCATCGTGCTCTACGGTGCCAAGAAAACCAGCATCAAGACCCCAGCCGACCTGAAGGGTCTGCGCATTGCCGTCGCGCGGGCCAGCACCCAGGACACCGCCTTGACCGCGATCGCACCCGAAGGCACCGAGATCCGCCGCTTTGACGATGACGCGTCGGCCATGCAGGCGCTGCTGTCGGGACAGGTCGATGCAATCGGTTGCTCGACGACGGTGGCGGCGCAGATTGCCAAGCGCGCCGGCGACGCCTACGAGAACAAGCTGGTGCTCAAGCAGCAGTTCATGGCCGTCGCGATGCGCCAGGGCCAGGCTGATCTGCTGAAGACGATGGACGATTTTGTCGCCCGCAACACAGCCAACGGCGAACTCAACAAGCTCTACAAGAAGTGGCTGCAGAGCGATCTGCCTGCGCTGCCGGCGAACTGAACCACCCACCCCGACCGCAACCTCACCGCGCCATCGCGGGCGCGTCGATCATGAGCACTGAACCCATCATCCGGATCGAGAAAGTGAACAAGTGGTTTGGGGCCTTCCAGGTCCTGACCGATGTCGACCTCGAGGTCCGCGCGGGTGAGCGCATCGTCATCTGCGGGCCCTCGGGTTCGGGCAAGTCGACGCTGATCCGCTGCATCAACCACCTCGAGAAAGTGCAGAAGGGCACCATCACCGTCGACGGCATCGAACTCACCGGCCACCTGCGCAAGAACATCGACCGGGTGCGCCAGGAGGTGGGAATGGTGTTCCAGCAGTTCAACCTGTTCCCGCACCTCACCGTGCTGCAGAACTGCACGCTCGCGCCGATGTACACCCGCGGCACCAGCCAGGGCGAGGCCGACGCAACGGCGATGAAGTACCTGACGCGGGTGCGCATTCCCGACCAGGCGAACAAGTATCCCAGCCAGCTCTCGGGCGGCCAGCAGCAGCGGGTCGCGATCGCCCGCGCGCTGTGCATGAATCCGAAGATCATGCTGTTCGACGAGCCGACCTCGGCGCTCGACCCGGAGATGGTCAAGGAAGTGCTCGATACGATGATCAGCCTCGCTGAAGATGGCATGACGATGCTGTGTGTCACACACGAAATGGGCTTCGCGCGCAGCGTCGCCGACCGCGTGATCTTCATGGCCGACGGTCGCATCGTGGAGCAGGCGCCGCCGCAGCAGTTCTTCTCGCAGCCCGAGGATCCGAGACTGCGCGCTTTCCTGGGCCAGATCCTCAGCTCGCACGGACAGGCGGCCCATGCCTGACCGGTCTTTCTGCGTGACGGTGCCACCGCGAGCCGGCGCGCTTCGCGCTGCCACCTGCCGCGCTGAGGGCGCCACGGCCAGCCACCGCACCCCCGCCAGCGTCTCGGAGCGGGCATGAGTCTGGACGTCGTCACTTTCGGCGAGGCGATGTTGCTGCTGGTGGCCGACCAGCCGGGGCCGCTCGAAGATGCCAGCTCGTTTGTCCAGCACACCGCCGGTGCCGAGACCAATGTGGCAATCGGCCTTGCCCGGCTCGGCCTGAACGTCGGCTGGGTCAGCCGGCTCGGCACCGATTCGATGGCGCGCTACCTGCTGCGCACCATGCAGCGCGAAGGCATCGACTGTTCGCACGTCGTTTGCGACCCCGAACAGCGCACTGGCTTCATGTTCAAGGGACGGGTTGCCGGCGGTGGCGACCCGCCCATCGAATACCACCGCAAAGGTTCGGCCGCCAGCCTGTTCGAGCCGACGCAAATCGACGTGCCATGGCTGACTTCGGCGCGCCATCTGCACGCAACCGGTGTGTTCGCAGCGCTGTCCGACAGCTGTCACGCCGCCGCGCAGCGCAGCATGCAATTGATGCGCACGGCGGGCCGCACGATCTCGTTCGACCCCAACCTGCGCCCGACGCTGTGGGCGACGCCCGAGCGCATGCGCGAGGCGATCAACGGCCTGGCCGCTCAGGCCGACTGGGTGCTCCCGGGCATCGAGGAGGGCCGCTTCCTGACCGGCGCCGATTCCGCCGAAGGGATCGCACGCTTCTACCGCGACCGGGGTGCCCGGCTGGTTGTCGTCAAGCTCGGCCCCGACGGCGCGTACTTCGACAACGAGTCCGGCTGTGGCTACACCGACAGCTTCCCGGTGGCCCAGGTAGTCGACACCGTCGGTGCCGGCGACGGCTTTGCTGTCGGCGTGATCAGCGCCCTGCTCGAAGGGCGCAGTGTGCGCGACGCCGTGCGGCGAGGCGCATGGATCGGCGCACGCGCGGTCCAGGTGCTCGGCGACACCGAGGGGCTGCCGGATCGCGCCCAACTCGACCCGTCCGATCGCTGAGCGCTGAGCGCTGCGCGGAACGCGTGCCCGGCGCGGGTCGCAGCGTGGCTGATCGAACGCCGACGCTTCTCGCCAAGAGCGCTCCTGATATCACCGGCCTGTCAAGCGGTCTTGTTGTCTGCCGGCGACGCAGGCCATTGACGCGCTACCACTCAGCTGAGATCTTCATGACCGTCGATCGCACCGCTTGGTGCCGGACTGTTTCCGGCGCTGCGCGGTGCGATCTTCTTTTGTCCGGTCAACCCATGGAGATCAGCATGATCGTCAGTGAATCGAATCGGCGTCTTGGCCTGTTGCTGCCAACGACAACGCGGGTGGAGGAAGTTGCAAGCCACCGGGCCAGGCTCACCCTCGAGCCCTTGGAGCGAGGCTTCGGCACGACTTTGGGTGCCGCGCTGCGGCGTATCTTGTTGTCGTCGCTGGAGGGCTGTGCACCGACCCAGGTCACGCTGGCGCAGGTGGCCCATGAGCAGGCGGCGCCCGCAGGGCTGAGTGAGGACATCGTGCAGATGCTGCGGGACACGATCGGCTGGTATCGGGAACGAGGGATTGCGGT
>JBDTQC010000031.1:0-14853 GCA_039932405.1 Ideonella sp. | reverse complement strand
CGCGCGCGCAGCTCGAAGACCGGCTCTATGGCTGGGGCGAGGAGATCGAGAGCAATGCGGTCTCGGTCTACGTGCACCAGCTGCGTCGCAAGCTTGGCGCCGACTTCATCGGCAACATGCGCGGTGTCGGCTATTTTCTGAGCCCCGACGACAGCGCGGATCCGTCTGCATGACCTCGATCAGATTGAGGCTGCTGTTGATGCTGCTCGCGATGCTGGCGATCGCGGCGCTGCTGATGGGGCTGGTGGCGTATCGAACCGTGCTTGCCGAGACCGAAACCTTGTTCGACTACCAGTTGCGTCAGATGGCGCTGTCATTGCGCGACCAGGGCGAAATCGCTCCCGATCAGGCGCGCGCGCTGAACAACGAAGACCTCGACTTCGTGATCCAGATCTGGACTGCCGATGGTCGCAACATCTACGCATCGCGCAAACACAGCTTTCTGCCGGCGCGTGCGCTGCTCGGCTTCGCCGATCTGAACGTTCAATCGGAAACATGGCGAACCTACAGCGTCGTCAGCAACGACCGGGTAATCCAGGTCGCGCAACCGCGGCGGATCCGACGCCAGTTGGCGACCGATGCGGCGCTGAACAGCGTGGCGCCGCTGGTGGTGGTGGCGCCGTTGCTGGCAATCGTCATCTGGTGGCTGGCGGCCATGATCCTGAAGCCCTTGTCGGTGGTTGCGGCTGGCGTGCGGGCACGCGATGCCGGTTCGATGGTGGCGTTGCCGACGCAGGATCTGCCCGACGAGATCGCACCGCTGGTACGTGCCCTGAACGATCTGCTGCAGCGGCTGCAAAGTGCCCTCGACAGCCAGCGCGCCTTCACGGCCGACGCCGCGCATGAGCTGCGCTCGCCGCTGACCGCTTTGAAACTGCAGATCAAGGTGCTGGAACAGGCAGACGATCCGCAAACCCGGCGCCAGGCACAGGTGGCGCTCTCAGCCGGTATCGATCGTGCCGCGCGGCTGGTCGAACAGTTGCTGGCGCTGGCCCGCCACGAACCCGGGGCACCGCCGGTAGCCGCCAGCCGGCTCGACCTCGCCGAGCTGGCGCGCGGTGTGATGGCCGATCTGATCCCGCTTGCCATCGCCAAGAAGCAGTCGTTGCAGCGCCACGGCGACGTGCCGATTTTTGTCGATGGCGACGCGGCGGCGCTGAGCCTGCTGATCCGCAACATTGTCGACAACGCGATCCGCCATTCGCCCGCGGGCGGCCGAACCGAATTGACGGTCGAAGCAACCGGCGGTCGGCCGACATTGCATGTGGACGACGCGGGCCCGGGCATTCCAGTCGACGACCGCGCGCGCGTTTTCGATCGGTTCTACCGTCGACACTCGACCGAATCCGAAGGAACCGGCCTCGGCCTGGCGATCGTTCGCAGTGTCGCTGAACAGCATCACGCGACGGTGCGTCTTGGCGATTCGCCACTCGGTGGGCTTCGCGTCAGTGTCGAATTTCCGGCTCCTGATCAGCCCGGCAGCCCGGCTGCCGAGTTGCGATCCTAACCTTCGCCTCATCGACAGCTAATCGAGGCCTCATCGGCGCGCTTCAGAGTGCACGGCATGCGGAGTTTTTCCGCCTACCGTTCAATCGAAAGGATTCGCACCATGAAATTCAAACCTTTGACCGCAGCACTGGTCACCGCAGGTGCCTTGGCCGGTGGAACCGCCGCTGCATTCAGCCTGCCGCAGTGGATGAAGGCCGAGAAGCACACGCCCACCGCAACCCTGCAAACCGCATCTGCCACGACAGTTTCCGACAGCAAGCCGGTACCACGCCTCGGCGGGAACAGCGGCGTGCCAGATTTCCGGGCGATCGTGCGCCAGGGCGGCCCCGCCGTCGTCGGCATCACCGTCGAGGGGAGTCACAAGGCAAGCATGGAAACACAGGGTATGCCTCCCGGAATGGAGAACGATCCGTTTTCACAGTTTTTCCGCGGCATGCCCGGTTTTCAAAATCCGCGCGGCCAGGGTCGGCCGCCACAAGTACCGTTCAAAGGCCTGGGCTCGGGATTCATCATCAGCGCCGACGGCATGATCCTCACCAATGCCCACGTGGTTCGCGACGCCAAGGAGGTGATGGTCAAGCTGAGCGATCGGCGAGAGTTTCAGGCCAAGGTGCTCGGTGCCGACCCGGTAACCGACGTTGCGGTGCTGAAGATCGACGCCAGCGGCTTGCCGGTTGTGCGGCTCGGCAATCCCGATCAGATCGAAGTCGGCGATCCGGTGCTTGCGATCGGTTCACCTTTCGGCTTCGAGCAAACCGCGACGCAGGGTATCGTCAGTGCCAAGGGCCGTTCACTGCCGGGCGACGCTGCAGTGCCGTTCATCCAGACCGATGCGGCTGTCAATCCGGGCAATTCCGGCGGGCCGTTGTTCGACGGCGACGGTGCGGTGATTGGCATCAATGCGCAGATCTATTCGCAAAGCGGCGGCTACCAGGGGCTGAGCTTCGCCATTCCGATCGACGTGGCGCTGAACATCAAGGACCAGATCGTCAAGACCGGCGAGGCCCACCATGCCCGCCTGGGCGTGCAGATCCAGGATCTGGATCAGGCCCTGGCCGCATCGTTCGGCCTGCCACGTCCGGACGGCGCGTTGATCTCGCATGTTGCAGCCAACACTGCCGCCAGCAAGGCCGGTCTGAAAGCCGGTGACGTGATCACCGAGGTCGACGGGCACCCGGTGGTTCGATCGGGCGTGTTGTCGAGTCGAATCGGCTTGTCCACGCCGGGCGGTCAGGTGCGCCTGAAGGTGTGGCGCGACAAGTCCTGGCACGAGATCGACGTCAAGCTCGGCAGCGCCGAGGAGTCCACGAAAGTTGCCGATGCTTCTGGCAATGCTGCGTCCGGCGGTCAGCTGGGTCTCGCATTGCGTCCGCTCACGCCTGATGAACGCCGTCAGGCCGACATTGCCAAGGCTGATCAAGGGCTATTGATCGAAGAGGTCAGCGGTGCAGCCGAGAAGGCCGGCGTGCAAGCGGGCGATGTGCTGTTGGCCGTCAATGGCCGCAGCATCGAGTCGATCGAGCAGGTGCGGGATTCACTGAAGAACAAACCGAAGCAGATCGCATTGCTGGTGATGCGCGACGGCAATCGCATCTTCGTGCCGGTTCAGTTGGGGTGATCGGAACGGCTGAGCGGTAGCGATGACTCGCGCGCTGAGCGCTGAAGCTTGCGCGCGAGCTCATCGATCCGTGTTTCGTTCGGGTCCGGCTTCGGCATCGTCGAAGCCAGGGCGCAATGCCAGCAGCAATGCGCCTAGAGCGGGGCTGGCAACATCAATGGCGTGGCGGGTGGTATCTGCTGCCCATTGCAAGCTTGCTGTCGACCCGTCAGCGCGCATGCGGCTCTCGCATTGAGCAGCGGTCGCGGACAAGGCGGTTGCACCGAAGGTGGCCGCCAATCCCTTCAAGGTGTGGATCAGCCGGCAGACACCCTGCACATCGCGCTTCTCGCACAGGTCAGCGAGTTGACGCCGCATCGAAACCAGTTCCTTGACGAAAGCCCGCAGCATTCGTTCGTAGGTATCCTGGCGCCCACCCAGGCGAGCGATCGCGGTGGCGGTGTCGATGCCGGCCGTTGCTGCAGCATTTGCCACCTCGGGTGCCAGCGCTGCCGCTTGCGCAGCGGATTCGCACACCGCTTCAGCCTGAGGCACATCGATCCGACCCACCTGTTGCCGGATGATGCGCACCAGATTGTCGAGATCGAAGGGCTTGCCAATGTGATCGTTCATGCCGGCCGCGATGCACGCTTCGCGGTCGCTTGTCATCGCATTGGCCGTCATGGCAACAATCGGCAGATCCTGCATGCCGAGGTCCTGACGGATACGGCTGGCCGCCGCAAAGCCGTCGAGAATCGGCATTTGCAGGTCCATCAGGACCAGATCGAATCCCTGATCGTCAGACTCGGCAGCCTCGACTGCTTCGACACCTTGCTGGCCGTCGCTCGCCAGTTGCACCGACGCACCTTCGGCTTCGAGCAACTCGCGCGCGATCTGCTGATTGTTCAGGTTGTCTTCAACCACCAGCAGCCGCAACCCGGCCAGTCGCCGAGCTTTTGACGCAGGAGGCGACACAGCGCCGATCTCCTGCGCCACGTCAATGGCGTTGCCGATCGGCAAATCGATCCTGAAATGGAATCGGCTGCCTTGTCCGACCGCGCTGTCGACGCGCAGCGTGCCACCCATCAGTTCGACCAGGCGCTGACTGATGCTGAGCCCCAGCCCCGTGCCACCGAATCGACGCGTGGTCGATGCTTCGCCCTGCGTGAAGGCGGTGAAAACGCGCAACTGGTTTTCCGCAGCGATGCCGATGCCGGTGTCGCTCACTGAAAAATGCAGGCAGGCACTGGCGGCGTCGAGCATTTCGACCTTCACCGCAACCACCACTTCTCCCGCGGCGGTGAACTTGATTGCGTTACTGCCCAGGTTGATCAAGACCTGATTCAGTCGCATCGCATCACCGACCAGGTACGGCGGCAAGATCGGGTCGATATCGAACACGACCTCAACCCCTTTGCCGGTCATTTCCGCTGACAGGATCACCGACAGGTCGCGCAGCAACTTCGCGCTGCTGAACGGGTGCTTGTCCAGCGCCATTTTGCCGGCCTCGATCTTCGAAAAATCGAGAATGTCGTTCAGCAGTCCGAGCAGCGCGCGTGCCGCGCTGTCGGTCTTTCGCGTGTAATCGGCCTGCTGCTCGGTCAATCCGGTCTTTTCCAGCAACGCCAGCATGCCCAGGATGGCATTCATCGGCGTACGGATTTCGTGGCTGGTATTGGCCAGGAACTGGCTCTTTGCGTGCGACGCCGCCTGCGCGGTTTCAGTGGCCTTCGTGAGTTCGGTGATATCGATGCGAAATCCCACGGTGTGGCCGTCAGCCATCTTGCGGTCGACGACCCGCAGGGTGCGGCCATCGTCGAGTTGCTGGGTCAGCGTGGCATGGCCGGCGCGGTGTTCGGCAACCCGCTCGGCCACCCATTCGTCGATGCGCCCGACAGCGGCTGGAATGCGGCCGCTCAACGCGCCACTTCGCACGACATCTTCGAAACTTGCTCCGGCAACCAGCACACCCGGTAGCGGTCGATAGATTTCGCGGTATTTGTCGTTGCAGACCACCAATCGGTCGTCTGCGTCGTACACCACGAAGGCTTCTCCGATGGCATCGATCGCGCCGCGCAGCAATTCGGCACTGCGCTTGACTTCGGCCTCGGCATGGATTCGCGCGCTGACATCGCTGTACGTGCTGACGAATCCGCCTCCAGGCAACGGTGCGCTGCGGATCTCGAGCATCGCCTGGTCGATCGGCATGCGGTCGAGTTGTTGCGCGCCCAGGCTTCCGCGCGCACGGTCGATGATGGAGCGGACCCGCGAGTCGACATCGCCATCGCCATATGCGCCCTGCTCTGCGTTGAAGCGCACAAAGTCCTGGAAGCGCACAACCGGCTGTTCGAACAGGTGATCGGGAAAGCGCAGCAAGGTTCGAAATTGCCGATTGGCAATCACCAGCTTGAGGTCGCCGTCGAAGACGCTCAATCCGCAGGGCAGGTTCTCGAGAATGCTGGACAGCAATTCGTTATTGCGCCGCAGATCGCTCTCCATCCGTTGCTGCACTGCCTCCGCGCGCTTGCGATCGCTGATGTCGGATTCGATTGCCATGAAACCCGACAACTGCCCCTGGTTGTCGCGCAGAGGCTGGAGCTCGGTCGCTGTCCAATACGGGCGACCATCGCTGCGATGGCGAACCAGCGTGCCGGCGAACGGCTCACCCGCTCCGAGCGCCTCATCAAGTTTGCGCAAGGTGTCGGTATCGCTGCCGTCGAGTCTGAGCAGCGCCAGCGGCTGGCCGACGACATCGGCGGCGCGATAGCCGGTGATGCGCTCGAAGCCGTCGTTGACCCAGGTAATCAGGCGTTGCGCGTCGGTGATGGCCACCGCGTTCGAAGTTCGACGCGCCACCAGCGCCAGGCGATCAAGGTCGGCCGTCATCTGGCGCGCCAGTGCCTCGGCCCGGCTGCGTGCCGTCGACTGCTGTTGCAACAGCAAGGCGAGCAGCATGCTGGTCAGCAGACCGGCGCCGAACACAGCCCACGGGATCATTGACGAGACATCGGCATCGAACTGCGGTGAACTGTCCACCCGCAGGGTCAGCCTGCGACCCGGCAATTGCAACGGAACAGACCTGCTGAACTTTCCGTCGGCAATCTGGCGACCCAGTGCAGGTGCCGAGTCGAATACCGCCAGCGCGACAGCTGAACCGTCGAGCGAATCAATCAATCGGAAGCGAATCCGGTCGCGGTGGATCTCCACGATGTCATTCAACAGATCATCGATCACGATCGGGGCAACCAGCAATCCGATCAGCGCATTGCGCCGCTCCTCTTCATTGCGTGGTCTGGCCTGGGCTCGATAGACCGGGACGAACAACAGCACCCCGGGTGAGCGTCGTTGATCCTGAACCAGCGTGATCGGCGCCGTGATCGTCGGCTGGCCCGAAGCGATTGCCTGCTGAGCGGCTGCCCGGCGATGCTTTTCAGAGGCAATGTCCAGCCCCAGCGCAGCGTCATTCTGGGCTGCAGGCTCGATGAACTTGACGATCAGGTAGTCGTTCTGACCACCTTCGCTCAGGCGCTGCAGCCGGAACCCGGGCGCTCCGCCAGCCTGCTGCGCATCGATGAAGGCCGGCAGCTGATCGTCGGTGACTCGCTCGACGAATCCGAAGCCGCGCACCCCCGCAAACTCGCTCGGCAGATCACGAGACTCGACATAGGCGCGAAACGCGGCCCGGTCGACTGGCGCGTTGCCGGCATACAAACCCTTCAAACCATTCAGGCCATAAACCGGGGTGATGAACCGGCGGCTGATTTCCCGGTTGATGCGCTCGACGCCGCGCTCGAAGTCGTCGTCAGCCAGCGAATTGTTGGCGCGTTGCAACCACAGTCCGGCGGCGATGGCGATCGACGCACCGAGCAGGAAGACCAGCACCGGCACCACGGCTCGCGCACCCAACGGAGGACGCGACAGACTCAAAGCGGCCACCCTCCTCACGACCATGTCGGCTCGGCCTTGGCGCCCGCCGCCGTGCAAGCGGTCGCTGGCGAATCTCGTCGCGGCGTGGGCATGCGCGCTATTTTCGTCGGCTTTGCGCGGGCGACGCGGTGGCAGGGCTGTCGTGCGGGTGTTTCGATGAGTTCGCAGCAGAGGCGCTGCCGGCTTCGCCGCGAAACAGCACGGCAGCGTCGAAACCGGTCTTCACGAACGCAAGCACCGCCGCAAAGTCTTCATCGGTCAACTTGCGGGCCGCGTCGTTGGCACGGTAGATATTGGCCAGTTCGCGCTCGCGGCCAGCCTGCACTGCAAAACGGCCGACGCCAAGATCTTCCAGGCCCTTCCAGAGGCCCGGATTGGTTGAACGCGCAAGGCGCATCGCGAAGGTCAGCGGATCGTGGCGCCCGAGCACTGCGGCAAGCCGCAGGATCACCTCGAACGGCAAGGCAACCTTGCCCCCTTCGGCCTGTTCGAGCATCGCGATGTCGTTGAGATCGATGGCCTTTCCGACCTCCCGGGTCGTCATGCCGGCGGTCTCGCGGGCGTTCTTCAGGATCGACCCGGCAGCAGCTATCGCGGCCTTCTGGCGTGGCCCGCGTGCCCTGGCCTTTGCCAGATTCAGCGACAACTCGGTCGCACTGCCGGCAATCCCCAGCACGTTGTCGGTCCAGCGGCGCAGTTCCCTGGCAATCCGCGCGACCGATGCGCTGGTCTCGGGCAGCATCGCTTCAGCTGCCGATCGAGTCGACCCCGCAGCCGGATGCTTCGCCGATCTGATCGGCGCCCGGGCCGAAGCGACCTTCGACTTCGGCGCTGAACCGGTTGCGACTACTTTCTTGCTCGCAGGCATGGCGCGCTCCTGGCGGTTTTCTGTTGCTGTCAATGGTTGCCACTGCCCGACGGGCGTGAAGCCGCCGCTGCGCGCTCAGCGACCGTCCGCCGGATGGGACAGCAACGATCCGAGCGAGTCGACCACTTCAGCCCAATCCGCATCTTCGCGAATTTCTTCGCGCAGAAATCGCGCCTGGCTTGGCGTCCAGAACGGCGCATCGAACACGGCCAAGCCATCCGCAAGCGGTCGGTGCGCAGCGACGAAA
Source organism: Ideonella sp. (assembly GCA_039932405.1). GTDB lineage: Bacteria > Pseudomonadota > Gammaproteobacteria > Burkholderiales > Burkholderiaceae_C > Ideonella_A. Next base: position 6,705 of record JBDTQC010000031.1, on the reverse strand, counting down.
GCCTCGATCGAGGCTGGATCAGCAGGCAAACCCAATTGCTCGAACAAGTCAGTCAGGGTGTGATTGGGGAGTTCCATAAGGCAGTCGGGAAAGGAGGAAAGCGCGACGCAGTCGAACAACCATCATAAGCATCGGTCGGAAAGCTGGCGCGGCCGCAGTCATTCGCCTCCGCCCTGCCGCTGCGCGGCGCTTTGCAGGATGTCCAGCAGTCGATCGATATCGACCGGCTTGACCAGGTGCTGATCAAAGCCGGCTTGGTGCGAACGGCGCCGGTCGTCGTCCTGCCCCCAGCCGGTGAGCGCAACCAGAAACATGCCGCTACGCTGCGGATCTGCCCGCAAACGGCGCGCCACTTCATGACCGTCGATATCCGGAAGCCCGATGTCGACCAACGCGATTTCGGGGTGGTGAGCTGCGGCCAACGCAATCGCCTGGTGACCGTTGCGCGCGACGACGGTCTGATAACCGACCAGCTGCAGCAACTCGGACAGACTGTCGCCGACATCGTGGTTGTCGTCGACCACCAGCACGCTGCCGACTGCTTGCGGAGCGGTTGAATTGGATTCGTTCTCCACTTCGGGCTGCGGCGCTCCGGCAACACCAGGCAGTCGCACGAAGATGCTGGTGCCCTGGTTTTCTCCACCACTGAAGATTTCCACAATTCCTCCGTGCATGGCAATCAACTGTCTGACAAAGGGCAGCCCGATGCCGAGACCGGTTTGCGAGCGATCGAAGCTGCGGTCGACCTGCGTGAACATGTCGAAGACATGCAGCAGCATGCTAGCCGGAATGCCGATGCCGGTATCCGAAACCGTGACGCGCACCATGCCATCGACCAGTCTGGCGCCGACCTTGATCTGCCCACCGGCAGGCGTGTATTTTGCGGCGTTGTTCAACAGATTGCGAGGCCGGCACACTTTTTGTTTAGGCCAACGTCTGCTCGATTTCGGACGGTTCGACCTGACCGGCAGCAATCGCGGCTTCGACTGCAAGACGCCGGCTGTGCAACTCGCGGTGCCGCATTGCCTTCAGGAAATCGATCAGCCGCGTCAGTGCCGACTTCAGAAGCATGTTGTCAATGGCAGTTTTGAATATACCGGCTGGCCTGCCCGATCCGATCGGACACAGGCCGGCGGATCGGCGCTGCAACGCAATCTTTCGTCCGACATCCGACAGGTGTGCCGTAAACTGGATCGATTCAAAGAACAAGCTGAAAAGAATCGGTGTCCGACACGACGGCATTGCTGCCCACGGCTCATTGGCCCTACCTTGAAGTCCTGGTAAGACTGGCGCTGAGCCTCGCGCTCGGGTTGCTGATCGGTCTCGAACGCGAACGGCGCGGCAAGGAGGCCGGCCTGCGCACCTTCGGTTTCATTTGCCTGCTCGGCGCTCTCGGTGGCACGATGGGCACCGCCTATGCCGTCGTCATCCTGGTACTGGTCGGCATGCTGGCCGTCCTGTTGAACGTGCAGACCCTGCGCGCCAATCAGGGCACCGAGCTGACTACCTCGGCGGCCATGCTGGTGACCTGCATGTCCGGCATCCTGTGCGGCCTGGGGCACACCATTTCTCCTGCCGCGGTGATGGTGATCGCCACCGCGCTGCTGGCTTGGAAGGAACGACTGGCAGGTTTTTCGATGGGCCTGACCGAGGGCGAGATGCGTTCGGCACTGCTGCTGGCGATCTTGGCGATCGTCATCTACCCGGCCCTGCCGCAGGGGCCCATCGGGCCGTGGGACCTGATCGATCCACGCGCCGCCTGGGTCACCGTGATCCTGATCGCCGGCATCGGTTTCGTGAACTACATCCTCTGGAAACTCTACGGCACGCGTGGCGCTGAACTGTCGAGCTTTCTGGGTGGTCTGGTCAACAGCACCTTCACCGCAATCGAATTGTTGTCCCGGATCAGTCGCAATTCCGGCGCATTCATCGATTCAGCCTACCGCGGAATGCTGCTGGCCACCACCGCGATGCTGGTTCGCAACGCGGGCTTGTTGATGATCCTGGCGCCGCTGGCGCTGCTGGGGTCGCTGGCTGCCTTCATCCTGATGCTGGTGACCAGCATTTTTCTGGTGTTGTGGAGCTACCGCAGCCGCGCCGACCAATCCGCCGACGATGCCACGCAGCTCAAGCTCGACGTGCCCTTTTCGCTGACCTTGGCACTGAAATACGGCGTCGTCTTTCTTGTGCTGCACATCGTTGGCGGTCTGACCCAGCGCCAGTTCGGCGACGTCGGCTTCTACTTCGTCAGCGTGGTGGGCGGCCTGATGTCCAGCGCCAGCGCGGTGGCTGCTGCCGCCACGCTGGCCGAGCAAGGCAGCATATCGCCAGCGGTTGCCGGCACGGGTGCGGTGCTGGCTTCGCTCACCAGCATCGCATTCAGCCTGTCATTTGTTCTGAAGACTCACCATCGAGGTCTGATCGGGCGTCTGGCGACCGCCATGGTGTGCATCGCCGCTGCCGGTCTGATCGGCATTCTGATCTGGGGTACGGTACGTCCGATGGTGGAGCACTGGATCCCGCAGATGGAGAAGCACGCGCACTGAACAGGATCAAGTGGCCGGGCCGTCTGTTCAAGCCGGCGGCCGCAACCTGAAGCGTTGCAATTTGCCCGTTTCGGTACGTGGCATCGCTTCGCGAAATTCGATTTCGCGCGGATATTTGTAGGGCGCCACGCTGCTTTTCACATGCTCCTGCAGCGTGCGCACCATCGCCTCGTCACCCCTGTGCCCCGGCGCGAGCACGACGAATGCCTTGACGATCTGCCCGCGTTGGTAGTCTGCAATCCCGATGACCGCGCAGTCGGCTACCGCAGGATGCAACAGCAGTGCTTCCTCGACTTCGGGAGCGCCAATGTTGTAGCCAGATGACACGATCATGTCGTCGGTGCGCGACTGATAGTGGAAATAGCCGTCGTCGTCGACCAGATAGGCGTCGCCGGTGTAGTTCCAGCCATCCTTCACATACTGCGCCTGCCGTGGGTCGTCGAGGTAACGGCAACCGGTCGGTCCCTTGACCGCCAGTTTGCCGATCACGCCTGGGGCTGCGGGTTTGCCGTCGTCATCCATCACAACGGCCCGGTAACCGGGAACGGCAACGCCGGTCGCACCCGGGCGCGCATGTGCCTCGTCGGCCGAGACGAAAATGTGCAGCAACTCGGTCGAACCGATGCCGTCGATCATCTCGATGCCGGTGGCCTCGCGCCATTCGGCACGCGTGGCGGCGGGCAAGGCTTCGCCGGCAGACACGCATTTGCGCAGGCTGCCACCATGTTCGACCGCTATCCCGCGCTCCCGAGCGCGGTCCGCCATTGCACGGTACGAGGTCGGCGCCGTGAACAGCACCGTCGCACGCTCGGCGACGATGGCATCGAGCAGCGCTGCGGGCGATGCTTTCTCGATCAGCACAGTCGATGCGCCGATGTGCATCGGAAACAGCGTCAAGCCGCCTAGGCCGAAGGTGAACGCCAGCGGCGGGCTGCCGATGAAAACATCGTCAGGCGTGGCACGCAACACATGCGGCGGAAAACACAGGCATGCCGCCATCACATCGCGGTGGAAATGCATCGTCGCCTTCGGCTGACCAGTCGTCCCTGACGTGAAACCGAACAGGCAGCAATCGTCGGCCGCGGTATCGACGTTGGCAAAGGCCCGCGTGTGCCGCTGCATCAAGGCGTCCAGGCCCTGTGGTGACGGGTCGCCGAAGCAGCGCATTTGCGCAAGCTGGGGAAACTGGCCAGCCGCCGTTTCGAGTTCTTCGCGCAATGCCTGGTCGCACAAGGCGTGGCTGACCTGCCCTTTGGCAATGATCTGGCCGAGCTCCTTGGCGCGCAGCAGCGGCATGGTCGCAACCGCAATGCCGCCCGCCTTCATGACGGCGAACCAGCACGCCACCATCATCGGCTTGTTGAACGCGCGCAGCAGGACCCGGTTGCCGGGCACCAGGCCCATGTCATCGACCAACACATGGGCGATGCGGTCGGCCTTGTCACGCAATTGCGCATAGGTCCAGCCCGGCTCGCCCGGAACCTTCACACAGATCCGATCCCCGCGGCCCGAATCGACATGGCGGTCGAGCAGTTCGGTGGCGCAGTTGATCCGTTCCGGAAACTTCAGCTCCGGCAACTCGAACAGGAATTCAGGCTGCTGTTCGGGCGGTGGCAGGTTGTCACGAGCGAACAGGTCGACATGGGCGGTTTGCGAAGACATCGGCTCACTCCGGAATCACTGCGGTGACTTCGATTTCGACCTTCGCCCGGTCTTCGATCAAGGCCTTGACTTCGACAGCGGTCATCGCTGCGTTGAACGAACCGATGATTTCTCGAAAGGCCTGCCCGACCTCGCGGCCGGCGGCCAGGTATTCGCGCTTGTCGATCACGTACCAGGTCATGCGCACGATGTGTTCGGGTTTCCCACCGGCTTCGCCCAACACGGCGACGATGTTGCTCAGCGCCTGGCGGGTCTGCGCGGCGAAGTCATCGCTTTGGAATACGCCCTGAGCGTCCCAGCCGATCATGCCGGCGATGAACACCTGCCGGCCAACCGCTGCCACACCATTCGAATATCCTTTGGGCCGCGGCCAGCCGGGGGGAAGCAACACTTGCATGGTTTGTCCTTTCAGCGTGAAATTCAAAATCCCGTTCGCAGATCAGGTCGATATCACCTGCGGATTGCTCCAACGTTCGATCGACGTGCGCAGGTCAGCCGGAATCGGCAGCGCGCGATGGCTATCCAGCGATGTCGTCACGATCACCTGCCGCATCTGCATGCGCAGCTCGTCACCCGCCCCGATGCAACGCAGATCCAACGTCAACGAGGCGCCGCCCAGCCGCTCCACCTTCAGTCCCAGGCTGACCCGATCACCGAGCCGGCTGACAGCCTTGAAATCCACCTCGAGCCGCACGGTCGGCAGCCCGACGCGCCGCTGCATCAAGAGGCCGGCATAGTCGATCCCGAGCTGCTCGTTGACCCAGTCTTCGATCAGGCCGTTGAGCATCACGAAATACTGCGGATAGAAAACGATTCCGGCCGCATCGCAATCGGAGAACCGGATCAGGCGCTGGCGCACGAAGCTTGGGTTCATCTTGCGACGTCCTTCAACAATTCGCGCGCGATGATCAGTTGCTGCACTTCGCTGGCGCCTTCGTAAATGCGCAGCGACCTGATTTCGCGGTACAGGCGCTCGACCGGCTGCTCGCTGACCACGCCGAGACCGCCGAACATCTGCACCGCGGCGTCGATCACCTGTTGCGCGCCTTCGGTGGCGCTCAGCTTGGCCATCGCCGCCTCACGCGTCACGTTGCGGCCTTGATCGCGTTGCCAGGCGGCGCGGTATGTCAGCAGCGCGGCGCTGTCGATGGTGGTTGCCATCTGGGCGAGCTTGGCTTGGGTCAGCTGAAAATCGGCGAGCACACCGTTGAACATGCGGCGTGTCGTTGCGCGGCGCAAAGCCTCGTCCAGCGCGCGCCGCGCAAAACCGAGCGCCGCAGCGGCAACCGAGGTGCGAAAGATGTCGAGCGTGCGCATCGCGACCTTGAAGCCCTCGCCGCCTGCACCGATCCGGCTGCTCAACGGCACACGGCAGTCGGTGAAGCGCACGGTCGCCAGCGGATGCGGCGCGATCACGTCGATGCGCGCGGCGATCTCGAAGCCCGGCGTATCGGCGTCGACGATGAAGGCCGAAATGCCGCGCGAACCGGGGGCCTCGCCGCTGCGCACGAAGACGACGTAGAAGTCGGCAATGCCACCATTCGAGATCCAGGTTTTCTCGCCATTCAGCACCGCAAAATTGCCGTCGATGCGGGCGCTGCAGCTCATCGCAGCAACGTCCGATCCGGCATCCGGTTCCGACAGGGCAAACGCGCTGATCGCATCACCACACGCGACGCGCGGCAGATAGCGCTGCTTCTGTTCGGCCGTACCGGCGATGCTGATCGCACCCGATCCGAGGCCCTGCATCGCGAAGGCAAAATCGGCCAGGCCGCTGTAGCGCGCCAGGGTTTCGCGGATCAGGCAGATCGCACGGGTATCGATGGTTTGCGCATGGCCACCGAATTCGATGCCGGCCACCGCATGCCTGAGCCAGCCGCTCTTGCCGAGCTGCGCCACCAAGGCCTTGCACTGCGCATCGACATCGTCGTGATGGCCCTGGTCGAGCGCTTGCGCGGCCCAGCCATCGAGATCGTTGGCCAACTCACGGTGCCGGTTTTCAAAAAACGGCCACTGCAGATAGGATGTATCACTCATCGACGCAGCCCTCAATTGCCTTCGAATTTCGGCTTGCCCTTGGCGACGAAGGCTTCATAGGCTCGCGTGAAATCCCCGGTCAGCATGCAGAGTGCCTGCGCCTGCGCTTCGGCCTCGATCGCCTGTTCGATCGTCATCGCCCATTCCTGGTGCAGCATGGTCTTGGTGATGCCGTTTGCAAAAGTCGGGCCGGCAGCCAGATCGTGACCCAGCGCCTGCGCATCGGCCAGCAGCGCTTGCGGTGTGCAAAGTCGGTTGAAAAAGCCCCAGCGCTCGCCTTCCTCGCCACCCAACGACCGACCGGTATAAAGCAGTTCGCTGGCGCGGCCCTGGCCGATGATGCGCGGCAACATCGCGCAGGCGCCCATGTCGCAGCCGGCCAGCCCGACCCGGTTGAACAGGAATGCCGTCTTGCTGCGCGCCGTGCCGAGCCGCAGATCGGACGCCATCGCGATGATCG
>JBDTQC010000030.1:0-14943 GCA_039932405.1 Ideonella sp. | reverse complement strand
GAGGTGGCCTCGTCGAGGATCAGGATGCGCGGGTCGATCAGCAAGGCGCGCGCGATGCTGATTCGCTGGCGCTCGCCGCCCGACAAGCCCTGGCCGCGCTCGCCCACCAACGAGTCGTAGGCCAGCGGCAGGCGCAGGATGAATTCATGCGCGTGCGCAGCGCGCGCCGCGGCGATGATCTCGTTGCGGCTGGCATCCGGGCGGCCGTAGGCGATATTCTCGGCAATCGTGCCGAAAAACAGGAACGGCTCCTGCAGTACCAGACCGATATGACGGCGAAAGTCGGCCACGCCGTACTGGCGCAGATCGACACCATCGACATGGATGCCGCCTTCGCTCACGTCGTAGAAGCGGCAGATCAGATTGACCAGCGTGCTTTTGCCCGAGCCGCTGTGGCCGACCAGGCCGATCATTTCGCCGGGCTGGATGTCGAGATTCAGGTCGCGGATCACCGAGCGCGCGCCGTATCGAAAACCGACGTGACGCAACTCGATGCGCCCCTGCATCGTGGTCAGCGCGACTGGCCGGGTCGGCTCGGGCACATTCGATACATGGTCGAGGATGTCGAAGATGCGCTTCGCACCGGCAGCCGCTTTCTGGGTCACCGAGACGATGCGGCTCATCGAATCGAGCCGGGTATAGAAGCGGCCGATGTAGGCAATGAACGCGGTCAGCACACCCACCGTGATCTGGTGGCGCGACACCAGCCAGATGCCGAATGCCCAGACCACCAGCAGGCCGATCTCGGTCAGCAGCGAGACCGTGGGGGTGAACAGGCTCCAGATCGCGTTGAGCTTGTCGTTGACCAGCAGGTTGTGGCGATTCGCCTCGCGGAACCGCTGCGCCTCGCGCTTTTCCTGGGCAAAGGCCTTGACGACGCGAATGCCGGGAATCGTATCGGCCAGCACATTGGTCACTTCCGACCAGACCCGATCGATCTTCTCGAAGCCGGTGCGCAGTCGGTCACGCACGATGTGGATCATCCAGGCGATGAACGGCAGCGGCAGCAAGGTCACCGCTGCCAGCCACGGGTTGATCGACAGCAGGATCGCCGCGGTCATGCCGATCATCAGCACGTCGGTCGCGAAATCCAGCGCGTGCAGCGACAAGAAGACGCAGATCCGATCGGTTTCCGAGCCGATGCGCGCCATCAGGTCGCCGGTGCGTTTGCCGCCGAAATAATCAAGCGACAGCTGCAGCAAGTGGTCGAACGTGGCGGTGCGCAGATCGGCTCCGATGCGCTCCGAAACCAGCGCCAGCAGGTAGGTTCTGGCCCAGCCGAGTCCCCAGGCAGCCACCGCGGCCGCCAGCAGGCCGAGCAGCAGCCAGGCAACTTTCATGGTGTCGATCTGCTGGCCGTTCTGAAACGGGATCAGCACATCGTCCATCAGTGGAATGGTCAGGTACGGCGGCACCAGGGTCGCCGCCGTCGAGGCCAGCGTCAGCGCGAAACCGGCCGCCAGCTGGCCGCGATACGGGCGCGCAAAGCGGCCCAGACGCAGCAGCACCCAGGTCGATGGCGGGTTGTTCGCTTCGCGATTGCACTGCGGGCATTCATCGCTGTCGAGCGGCAACGGTGCGTGGCAGGTCGGGCAATGGCCGCTGTCGTCGATGCTGTTTTCAAGGCCTGCCAAGCGACTTTTCTGCAGCGCAGCAAAGACGGCAATCAGGCGCAGGGCCTGGACATTCTGGGCCAGCGTGAATCGCCAGCGGGCGATCCGGCGGGTGTCGTCGTGCAGGTCGAGCGTGGCCACTCCCGCATGATCCGCATGCCGAAGTTGCAGTTCGTTACGCAGGGGCCAGCCGAACCAATCGCCGCGTTCGGCGTCCCATGCCAGCAGCCGCCGGTTGGTGAGGACGACGTCGCTCCAGGCGAAGCGCCCCTCGGAATCGAGGTCAACCCGCAGCTTGGCCAATACGTTCTCATCAGTCGTGAGCTGATCTTGCAGCGACGCTGCGGTGGTGCCGGCAGGCAAAACAGGGGAATTCTCGACGTGATGAAGACTGGGCATGAGGCAGTGAGCGCGGTTCTCGAGGGTCGGCCATGTGTCGACCGTACACCATGAGGGTCGCGGATTCTCGCCGAAGCAGTGCCGGCACGCTGCATCTGGTGCCGACGCCCTGGCATCCGTCCTTGCATTCTGCCCGGTCGTCGCGGGGGCACAATCGGGTCTTGCCGGCCATGCGCGTCGGCCCGTCAGCCCGGACGACGATGAGCAAGAAGGAAGATATCCAACTGCTTCGCGTGACCTATTTGCGCGGCCCGAATTTCTGGACCTATCGTCCGGCGCTAGAGGTCTGGCTCGATCTGGGGGAACTCGAGGATTTTCCGTCCAACCTGCTGCCGGGCTTCACCGATCGGCTGGTCGCCTTGTTGCCGGCACTGGCCGAGCACCATTGCGGTGTTGGCGAGCCGGGCGGCTTCCTGCAGCGGCTCAACCAAGGCACCTGGGCCGGCCACGTGCTCGAGCATGTGGTGATCGAACTGCTGAATCTGGCCGGCATGCCGACCGGATTCGGCCAGACGCGCAGCACCTCGCAGCGCGGCGTGTACCGGATGGTGTTCCGGGCGCGCGATGAAAAGGTCGCCCGCGAGGCACTGACGCTCGGCCATCGGCTGCTGATGTCGGTGATCAACGACGAGGCATGCAACCTGCTGCCGGTCGTAGCTCAACTGCGTGAGCGCATCGAGGATTGTTATCTCGGCCCGAGCACCGCGTGCATCGTGGCGGCGGCGACCGATCGGCACATTCCGCATATCCGGCTCAACGAGGGCAACCTGGTGCAACTCGGCCACGGCGCTCGCCAGCGTCGCATCTGGACTGCCGAGACCGACCGCACCAGTGCCATCGCCGAAGGCATTGCCGGCGACAAGGATCTGACCAAGCGCCTGCTCAAATCGTGCGGGGTGCCGGTGCCGACAGGCGAAATCGTCGACAGCGCCGAAGCCGCCTGGGAGGCCGCACAGGAGCTGGGCCTGCCAGTCGTCGTCAAGCCCTCGGACGGCAACCATGGCCGTGGCGTGGCACTCGATCTGTCGACGGCCGAGGACATCGCCGCCGCGTTCGAGGTGGCGGCCCGCCATGGCAGCGAGGTGATCGTCGAGCGCCACTTGCTTGGCCAGGAACACCGGTTGCTGGTAGTGGGTGGACGGATGGTCGCGGCGGCGCGCGGCGACGCGGTCTGGGTGATCGGAGATGGCGGCACGACGGTCGCCGACCTGGTCGATCAGCAGATCAACAGCGACCCGCGGCGTGGCCCGACCGAAGACTTTCCGCTCGGTCTGATCAACATGAGCCCCGACCGCGCCGATGGTGTCGTGCTGCTGGATCTGCAGCGCCAGGGCCTGGCACCGACGTCGGTGCCGGCTGCCGGCCAGCGGGTGCTGATCCAGCGCAACGGCAATGTCGCTGTCGACTGCACCGACGAGGTCCATCCCGAGGTGGCGCACGCGGTGTGTCTGGCCGCGCGCGTGGTCGGGCTCGACATTGCGGGTGTAGATGTGGTGGCCACCGACATCGGCAAACCGCTTGCCGAGCAGGGTGGCGGCGTTGTGGAAGTCAACGCCGGACCTGGCCTGCTGATGCATCTGAAGCCGGCGCAGGGGTCGCCGCGTCCGGTTGGCCGGGCAATCGTCGATCACCTGTTCGACGAGGATGAAAGCGGGCGCATCCCGGTGATCGGCATCGCCGGCTCACGCGACAGCGCGCGCATCGCGCGCCTGATCGCCTGGCTGCTGAGACTGGGCGGGCGCAATGTCGGCCTGGCCTGCCGCAACGGGCTGTTTCTCGACCATCGACGGGTCGATGCCGGCGACTGTGCACGCTTCGAGCCGGCGCACCGCTTGCTGATGAACCGCAATGTCGAGGCGGCCGTCATCGAGAACGATGCGCGCGCCATCCTCGACGATGGTCTGGCCTACGACCGCTGCCAGATCGGCATCGTCACCGATTGTCAGATCGACCCCGCGGCCGCTGCGGCGCTCCAGCGTCACGATTTTCACGATGCCGATCAGCTGCATCGGGTGCTGCGCACGCAGGTCGACGTGGTGCTGGCCGACGGTGTCGCTGTCCTGAACGCCGGCGACGCTGCGGTGGCCGAGATGGCCACGTTGTGTGATGGCGAGGTTATCTTCTACGCCGCCGATGCCGATGCGGCGGCAGCCGCGCGCATTGCAGCGCACCGGGCCGCAGGCGGACGTGCCGTGATGCTGCGGGCCGGACGACTGGTGCTGGCTACCGGCACTCAGGAGATCGTGCTGGCCGACCGATCGATGTTCCGCCGCGCCAACCCGGCCGGACCCGGACTGTCTGAAGAGTGCATGGCGGCCGCTGCAGCTGCCGCCTGGGCGCTCGGCATTTCGCCTGATCTGATCACAGCCGGCATCGAGACCTTCGATGTCAATCCCGTCGAAATGGCTCCTGCCACCACGCCCAATGCCGCCAAGGCTGCGGCCGCGTCGCGTCTGCCATCACGCGCCAGCTGAACCGGCGGCGCACCTCTCAAGGTTTTCCTGATGGAAGTCTCCCGCATTCGTGCGCTGCGCGGTCCCAACCTGTGGAGCCGGCGCACCGCCATCGAGGCCATCGTTTCCTGCCAGCCCGACGAACTCTCGATCACCGATATCCCGGGCTTCGAAGCTCGACTGCGGGCGCTGTTTCCCGGCATCGGAGCCTTGCGGCCGGGTGGCTTCACTGGCATGACCAGCCTGGCGGAGGTCGTCGAGTCTGCAGCGCTCGCGCTGCAGGCGCAGGCCGGATGCCCGGTCACTTTCAGCCGCAGCTCGGCGACGATCGACCGCGGGATCTACCAGGTCATCGTCGAATACAGCGAAGAAGCCGTCGGCCGGCAGGCGCTGAAACTGGCCTGTCAACTCGTCGTCGCGGCCCGGGATGGGCAGTCTTTCGATGCAGCGGCGGCAATTGCGCAATTGCGCGAGACCGATGAAGACCAGCGTCTCGGCCCCAGCACCGGCGCCATTGTCGAAGCCGCCGAAGCGCGTGGCATTCCCTGGCGCAGGCTGACTCAGGGCAGCATGGTGCAGTTTGGTTGGGGCGCCCGGCAGCGGCGCATCCAGGCAGCCGAAATCGATGCCACCAGTGCGGTTTCCGAGTCGATCGCGCAGGACAAGGACCTGACCAAGAAGCTGTTGCATGTGGCTGGCGTTCCGGTGCCGATCGGGCGCCCGGTCGATACGCCGGACGATGCGTGGCGGGCGGCCTGCGAGATCGGGATGCCGGTCGTTGTCAAGCCGCAGGATGGGCGGCAGGGGCAGGGGGTCACCGTCAATATCATCGAGCGTGGCCACCTCGACGTCGCCTTTCGCGCCGCCTCTGAGCACGGTCAGGTGATGGTCGAGAAATTTCTGCCCGGCAACGATTTTCGCTTGCTGGTGGTGGGCAAGCAGATGGTTGCAGCCGCCCGGCGCGACCCGCCGCAAGTGATTGGTGATGGCGTCGGTTCGGTGCGCGACCTGATCGGTCAGGTGAATGCCGATCCGCGGCGCGGTGAAGGCCATGCGACCTCGTTGACGAAGATCCGGCTCGACGAGATCGCGGTTGCCCGCCTGGGTGCACAAGGGCTCACGCCCGACTCGGTGCCCGACAAGGGGCGCCGCGTCATCCTGCGCAACAACGCCAATCTGAGCACCGGCGGCAGCGCCACCGACGTGACTGACGATGTTCACCCCGAACTGGCGGCACGTGCGGTCGCCGCCGCCGAGATGATCGGTCTGCACATCTGCGGAGTCGACATCGTCTGCGAGTCGGTGCTCAAGCCACTCGAAGACCAGCACGGCGGCATCGTTGAGGTCAATGCCGCGCCGGGTTTGCGCATGCACCTGACGCCATCGTTCGGCAAGGGACGCGCGGTCGGCGAAGCGATCGTCGCCGATCTGTTCAGCCACGGCGACGACGGGCGCATTCCGGTGGTTGCCGTCACCGGCACCAATGGCAAGACCACCACCGCGCGGCTGATTGCCCATTTGCTGACCAGCGAAGGCCTGCGCGTCGGCATGACCAACACCGATGGCGTCTACGTCGAAGGCCGACAGATCGACAGTGGCGATTGCAGCGGCCCGAAGAGCGCGCGCAATGTGCTGATGCATCCGGATGTCGATGCCGCCGTCTTCGAGACCGCGCGCGGCGGCATCCTGCGCGAAGGACTGGGTTTCGACCGCTGCAAGGTCGCGGTGGTCACCAACATCGGCGCCGGCGACCACCTCGGTCTCAACTACATCACCACGGTCGAAGACCTCGCCGTGCTGAAACGGGTGATCGTGCAGAACGTGGCCGACAACGGTTGGGCGGTGCTCAATGCCACCGATCCGATCGTTGCCGCGATGGCCGGCGCCTGCCCGGGCGAGGTGATCTTCTTCGCCGCCGACCGCTTGCACCCGGTGATGGCCACGCACCGCGCCCAGGGCAAGCGCACGCTGTTCGTCGAGGGCGACGCGATCGTCGCTGCCGAGGGTGCCTGGCGCGAGCGACTGCCGTTGCGCGATATCCCGTTGACGCGCCAGGGCAGCATCGGTTTCCAGATCGACAACGCGATGGCAGCGGTGGCTGCTGGCTGGGCCATCGGCCTTGGCTGGCCGGCAATCCGCAGCGGGCTGGCCAGCTTCGTAAACGATGCCGACAACGCGCCGGGCCGCTTCAATGTGATGGATTGCCGTGGCGCAACGGTGATTGCCGACTACGGACACAACCCGGACGCGATGCGTGCGCTGGTGGATGCCGTCGATGCGATGCCGGCACCGGTCGGGCAGCGTCGCTCGGTCGTGATCAGTGGCGCCGGCGATCGACGCGACGAAGACATTCGCGAGCAGACGCAGATCCTCGGTGCCGCGTTCGACGAGGTGCTGCTCTATCAGGACGCCGCGCAGCGAGGCCGTTCCGATGGCGAGGTGATGTCGCTGCTTCGCGAGGGCTTGCGTGGCGCCTCACGCACCAGGCAGGTCGAGGAGATCCGCGGTGAATTTCTGGCGATCGATACCGCGCTCAAGCGCTTGCAACCAGGCGATCTGTGCCTGGTGCTGATCGACCAGGTCGATGAGGCGTTGGCGCATCTGAAGTTGCGCATTGCGGAGCCGGTGGCGGTGTGAGGAAGCGCGCCTGAAGCCGCGCCTCCCCAATCCAATGCCGCTTTTGTAGGAGCGGCTTCAGCCGCGATTGACTTCCAGACGCTCACCCAGCCGGCTCCAACACCACCTTCGCCGTTGCCAGCCGCCCGTGGTGCAGGTCGTCAAAGGCCTGCGCACCTTGTTCGAGCGGCCGCCGCTCGACCCAAGACAAGTCGCCGAACACGCCCCGCTCGAGCGCACCAACGGTGGCGCGCAGATCCGCCATGCTGTAGGTGTAGGTCCCGAGCAGCGTGATTTCAGCCAAGGTCAGCTTGCGCATGTCGATCTCGCTGGCCCAGTCCTGCAACCCGATGTGCATCACCACGCCGCCCGGCCGCACGGCAGCCAGCGCGGCATTGCGGGTTGCCGCGCTGCCCACGGCATCGACGACGAGCTCGAAGTGGTTGTCGGCCGCGCTGCGCTCACGCGGGTCGAATGTGCCGCAACGCGCATGGCGCGCCAGTGAATCGCGGCGCAGCGGGTTGGTTTCGGCGACCTCGAGTTGATCGACCCCGCGCTGGCGCAGCAGCAGTGCAGCCAGCATGCCGATCGCACCTCCGCCCAACACCAGCACGCGTCCTTCGGCGAGCGGACGGGCCAGCGCGCGGGTGGCGAGGTCGATCGCGTGCAATGCGGTGGCTGCCGGCTCGGTCAGTGCGGCCGACACCGCGTCGAGCGAATCGGGAACGCCGATCAGGCATTGGCCGGGGATGCTCATGCGTTCGGCAAATGCGCCGGGTCGCGTCATGCCGACCATCGTGCGGTTCGAGCACAGGTTGTCGCGGCCCTGGATGCAGAAGTCGCAGTGGCCGCAGGTGATGAGAGGGTTGCCGGTGACCCTGCGACCGACCGCCCAGGCCGCATCCGCGCTGGCGATCACGGTACCGGCAAATTCGTGACCGAGCACCAGGCCCGGATTGCGGCGCGGATCGTGGCCGTGGTAGGCGTGCAGATCGGAGCCGCAGATGCCCACCGCATCGATGCGCACAACCACCTCGCCGCTGGCGGCGGTCGGCGCATCGCGATCCTGCAGTCGGACCTCGTTCGGTTGTGTATAGACGAGTGCTTTCATCGGACGATGTTTTTCATTGCGAGGTGTAGCCGCCATCGACCATCAGCGTCTGGCCGGTGATGTAGGCGCTGGCGGCGCTGGAGAGAAATACGGTGACTCCGTGCAGGTCTTCGAGCCGGCCATTGCGGCCGATCGCGGTGCGTGATGCATGGAGTGCCGACAACGCTGCGTCGGCGAATACCGGCGCCGTCAGCTCGGTCGGGAAAAAACCTGGCCCGATCGCATTGCAGGTGACGCCACGGGCCGACCACGCCTGGGCAATCGCCCGTGTCAGTTGCACGACGCCGCCTTTGCCGGCGCCGTAGGGTGCGCTGTTGGCGAAGGCACGTGTCGATTGCAGCGATGCGATGTTGATGATGCGGCCGTAACCGCGTTCGGCCATCGA
This sequence comes from Ideonella sp., assembly GCA_039932405.1. Lineage (GTDB taxonomy): Bacteria > Pseudomonadota > Gammaproteobacteria > Burkholderiales > Burkholderiaceae_C > Ideonella_A. The sequence continues at coordinate 6,366 of JBDTQC010000030.1, read as the reverse complement.
AGGCGCCAGTGCCTGGGTCAGGAAAAAGGGCGCACCCAGGTGCAGCGCGATCTGGCTATTCCAGCTCTGCGGCGTGACCTGATCGAATGGCTGGCGCAGGTTGATGCCGGCTGCGTTGACCAGGATGTCCGGTGAGCCGGCGGCGGCCAGGATCTGCTGGCCGACAACCGGCAAGCGATCGGTGTCGGCCAGATCGGCTGGCAACGTGTCGCACTCGATGCCCTCGGCGCGAAGTCGGCCGGCGGCAGCGTCGAGGGCGGCACTGCGCCGCGCGACCAGCAGCACCGACGCGCCGGCCAACCCCAGCGCCAGCGCCATGGTTTCGCCGATGCCGGCGTTGCCGCCGGTCACGACCGCGCGTTTGCCGGCCAATGAGAACCAGTTGTCGAGCGGCCGCATTGGCTTCAGACCGTGACGCGGGTGCCGAGGTCGAACTGCTGTTCGGGGAAATATTTGGCCAGCCGGATGTCGGCGGTCAGCGCGTGCCCTTCCATGCCTTCGAGCCGCGAGATGCGGGCTGTCACCTCGCCGATGTCGCGTGCCGCCTCGCGCGTCATGCGCTGCCAGGTCAGCGTCTTCATGAATTTGTGCACCGACAGGCCGCCCGAGTAGCGCGCCGCGCCCTTGGTCGGCAGCACGTGGTTCGGGCCGCTGGCCTTGTCGCCGTAGGCGACGGTGGTTTCTTCGCCGAGGAACAACGAGCCGTAGTTGGTCAGCCGGCCGAGCCACCAGTCGAGGTCGGCTGCATGCACCTCCAGGTGCTCGCTGGCGTAGCGGTCGGAGACCTCTGCCACTTCTTCGCGGCTGTCGCAGACGATCACCTCGCCGTAGTCGCGCCAGGCGGCACCGGCGGCGTCGCGTGCGGTCGGGGGCAGCGAATCGATCAACGCCGGAATCCGGCTCATCACGGCTTCGGCGAGTTCTTTCGAGTCGGTGAACAGCCAGGCCGGTGACTCATGGCCGTGCTCGGCCTGGCCGACCAGGTCGATCGCGACGATCGCCGGATCGGCGCTGGCGTCGGCGATTACCGCAACCTCCGATGGCCCGGCGAACACATCGATGCCGACCTTGCCGAACAAGCTGCGTTTGGCCTCGGCGACAAACTTGTTGCCAGGCCCGACCACCACGTCGGCCGGCTTGCCGGTGAAGAGGCCGTAGGCCATCGTCGCAATTGCCTGCACGCCACCCAGCGTCATGATGACGTCGGCGCCCGCGGCCTTGAAGGCATACAACACGTAAGGGTGCATGCCGCCGCCGCGAAACGGCGACGAGCAGGCGATCACTGTCTTGACGCCGGCCGCCTTGGCGGTGGTGACGGTCATGTAGGCCGATGCAATGTGCGCATAGCGCCCGGCCGGCGCATAACACCCGACCACATTGACCGGCAGCACCTTCTGGCCTGCGGTCACGCCGGCGTGCAGCGGCACTGAGACATCGGTGATCGATGCCTTTTGTGCGAGCGCGAAATTGCGCACCTGGCGCACCGCGAAATCGATGTCGGCGCGCACCTGGGCCGGCACGTCGGCAATGGCGGCTGCGATCTGCGCGTCGGACATCACGATGTCGCCGTCCCATTTGTCGAGCTTGAGGGCGTAGTCGCGCACCGCCTGTTCGCCATCGGACTCGATGGTGGCCAGCATCTCGTTGACGACCGCTTGCGCGGCCGCCGTTTCAGTCTCGGGCGTTCGGGCGGCTTTCTTCAGGTAATGCATGGGCATGGTTTTTCCGTTTGTTGCGGCCTCATCGGCCGACGGCGAACAATGAGATGGCGGGAACGAAACCGATCAGCGCCGATACCAAGAGCATCACCAGCGCGAACGGTGCGGCGCGTGCTGCGATCGAGGCAACCGGCACGCGGGTCAGGCCCGACATCACGAACAGGTTCAGCCCGAATGGCGGCGTGATGAAGCCCATGCCGAGGGTGGTGATCATGAAAACGCAGAAATGAATCTGGTTCATGCCGACTTCCTTGGCCAGCGGCCAAAGCAATGGCCCCAGGATCAGGATGTTCGGGCTGGTTTCCATGAACATGCCGGCCACGACGAACACCGCCAGCAGCAGCAACACCACCGACACCGGACCGGTGCCGAAACCCATCACCCAGGCAACGAAGGCCTGCGGCACGTTGAGTACCGTCAGCGCCTGCGAAAACAGCAAGGCGACCGCGATGATCGGGAGCACGATGCCGCAGACCCGCGCCGACGTGCCCAGCATGGCCGGCCAGTCGGACAGGTGAAGGCGCTTTTGCAGCAACCCGGTTCCGACGGCCACCGAGACGGCAACGGCGGCCGATTCGGTCGGCGTGAAAACGCCCGAATAGATGCCACCCAGGATGATCACCGGAATCGCCAATGCGAAACGCGCATCCCACAGCGCGATCAACCAGCGCCTGAAATTGAACCGGGCCTGCGCCTGTTCGTAGCCGTGGAATCGGTTGAGGACGGCATTCGTCGCCATCACCGACAGCAGAACCAGCAGGCCGGGAACAAAGGCGGCGAGGAACAGCGTCGAACTCGAGACGCCCAGCACCAGTCCGAGAATGATGTAGGCGATCGAGGGCGGGATCAAGATGCCGGTGCAGGCGCCCGAGGCAACCAGCGCGCAGGCATACGGCTTGGGATAGCCGCGATCGACGAGCCGGTCCATCGTCAGCCGGCCGACCGCCGCGGCATCGGCGGCGTCCGACCCGGAGATGCAGGCAAACAAGCCGCAGCCCATCACGGTGGAGCTGCCGAAACCGGAGCGCCACGAGCCGAAACTCGCCTCGGCGAAATTGAGCAGCTTTTCGCCCAGGCCGGTGCGCACCATCGCGTCGCCGGTCAGCACGAACAGCGGAATCGCGATCAGCGTGAACGAGTCGACGCCGTCGAACAAGGCCTCGCCAACCAGTGTCAGCGGCAGCGCCTGCGTGCTGGCCAGCATCGCCACGGTTCCCAGGCCCATCGAGATCCAGAAGGGCACGCCGATCAGCAGCAGCGCGATCAGGCCGACGATTGACAGGACGATCGGGTTCATCGGCGCGGCGTCCGGCGGGATTGGGCAGAGGGCGCGTTGGTCATTGTCGTCATTCCTCGAACATGGCTTTGCCCGCGAATGGCTCGCGGCCGGCACGCAAATCGCCGAAGTCGCGCCACATGTTCTGCAGGCTGCGCAGAATCACCAGCGTGAAGGCAATCGGCACGGCCGCTTCAAACCACACCTTGTTGATTCGCAGCACTGGTGCCTGGCCGTCGAACTGCAACAACTGACGAACCGTGTGCAGGCTCCAGTACAAGGCGATGCATGCGAACAAGATGGTCGCCGTCTCGGCGATCAGATAGACCACCGCCTTGCCGCGCGGGCCCATCCGCTGCAGCACGATGTCGAAGCGGATGTGGGCCCGTTCGCGCACGGCATAGGCGGCGCCGATCCAGCCGAGGTAGATGAAGGCGTAACGCGCGGCCTCTTCGCCCCAGGCGGATGAATAGTTCAAGACGAAGCGGCGCAACACCTCCTGCACGATGACGACACAGCAGAACGTGTAGAAGACAAGCATGGCCCAGCGCTCACCATCGCGGTCGAGCGCGCGCAGAAATGTTTTCATGGTGGTGGTGGGCGAAGGCGGCCGAGACTTCCTTCGCCAGGGCCGGTGAGCGGCCCGGGTTTCAGAGCTTGAAATCAGGCACCGTGATCGGCCCCTTGGTTGCGGCGGCCTTCTTGAAACTGTCGAAGGCGGCGAGCGAGCCGGCGAATTGCATCTTGAACTCGTCGTACTCCTTGCGCTGCTCGCCGCAAGTCGACATCCATTGCGCCATCTCGGCGGCGCTCGGGTTGTGGAACTCGCAACCACCGGCGCGCAGCATCTTCATCGATTCGGTGCGTGCCGGTTCGATCTGCGCGAAGCTTTCGATCTGCGTCTTCTCGTTGGCGGTGTCGATCGCCTTGCGCAGATCGGCCGACAGTTCCCGATACCAGACGGCATTGGCGGCAAACATCTGCGCATCGGGCACCGAGCGGATGTACGAGATGTTGCTCAGCAGATCGTTGAACCCGAAGGTGGACAGCGCCGCGATCGCCGGATCGAGGCCGTCGGCCACGCCCTGCTTGATGGCGGTGGCGGTTTCGCCCCAAGGGACCACGGTCGGATTGGCGCCAGCCAGCCGATAGAAGGTCTGCAACAGCTTGCTGCCCGGCACGCGCATCTTCATGCCCTGCATGTCGGTAGGCGTCTTGATCGGCTTGAAACCCTTTCGGCTGGCGATGGTGCGTGGATCGACCGTGAAATAGAACAGTGGCTGGTAGCCCTTGGCCGTCACCTTCGGGGTGATGTCGTCGTTCCAGGTCTTGCTGGTGACCAGGTTGGCGAACGACTGGTTGTCGCCGCACCAGTAGGGAATGTTGATCAGGTCGACCACCGGTGCGAATGGTGAGAAGTTCGACAACGAAACCGATCCGCCCTGCACGGTTCCGGCCTGGATCTTCTGAGCCAGCGCGGAACCCGCGCCGAGCTGGCTGGCTGGGTAGAGCTTGCAGTAGATCTGGCCCTTGGATTGCGCCTCGACGTTGGCCTTGTACTGGGTCTGCATGATCGGATATCTGACGTAGTCCTCGTTCTTGTACTCGGTCGCGAACTGCATCGTGTGCTTGGCTGCCTTCTGCTTTTTCTCTTCGTCGGCCATGGTCTGCGCCATCGCCTGCCGATCGGTCAGAAAGCCACCCCCGAGGCCGAGCACGGCGGCGGTGAAACCATAGCGGCGGGCTGCCAGCATGAAATGACGTCGCTGCGCCCGGCGCTCGGAAAGAATTTCGTTGATGTCCATGCCTGTCTCCTTCGGGGATTTCAATGGGGGTCGTCGCGCCGTGCCACCTCGTCGGCAAATAGGCCGATCGAAAAGAAGGTCACGCTCGCCAGCACCAGACAGAACTCGCCGACTTCGCCCAGCGGGCCCGAAACCATGCGGCCCGAAAATTTCAGTGCGAGCACGTAGATCACGTAGGCGCAGCCGAGCAGGCCTGCCAGCCGGTAGGCATTTCGTCGCAAGGTGATGGCGGTCATGTCGAGCGTTGTCGATTGCTGTAAGCGCTTACAAATAATGTCATTTGATGACCCCGGAGTCAAGCCGCGTTCGGGTGCAAATATTCGGTATTTTCCCTATGAACCGGAAAATGACTGATCGCTTCTAGAATGACTGCAAACGCTTTCCGAATCATGTCCAGATCTCGTGCACCTACCGTCGAAGATGTGGCACGCGCGGCCGGCGTTTCCACCGCCACGGTGTCGCGTGCGTTGAACAAGCCCGAATCGGTGCGCCCGGCGTTGCGTGATCAGGTGCTGACGGCCGTCAGGCAACTTGGCTACGTGGCCAACGCCGGTGCGCGTGCGATGACGTTGAAACGCAGCGGCACGGTCGGAGTGGTCGTGCCGACGGTCGACAACGCGATCTTTGCGCGCGGTCTGCAGGTCTTTCAGCAGCGCATGGCGCTGGCCGGGCAGGTCGTGCTGCTGGCGTTCAGCGACTACGACCCGGTCCAGGAGCAGGCTCAGGCGCTCGCGCTGCTCGCCCGAGGTGTGGATGCGTTGGCGTTGACGGGTTTGAGCCAGCCCCTCGTACTGGCGCGTCTGGCACAGCGCGATCTGCCGTGGGTGCATCTGTTCAGTTATCCGGCACCTCAGGGGGCTGCCTGCGTCGGGATCCGCAATCGGGCTGCGATGATCCGGGCGGTGTCGCATCTGATCGATCTCGGGCATCGCCGCATTGCGATGCTGGCCGGTATTTCAGCCAACAACGACCGGGCAGCCGAACGGATTGCCGGGGTTCGTCAATGCCTGACGGACGCAGGCTTGAAATTTCCTCCCGCGTCGCTGATCGAAGCCCCCTACACGCTGCAGGCTGCGCGCGAAGGCACGCGCGCATTGATGAGCTCGGCCGTCCCGCCAACCGCGCTGATCTGTGGCAACGATGTGCTGGCCTGGGGTGCGCTGCTTGAATGTCAGGCGCGTGGCCTGGCAGTACCGCGCGAACTGTCGATCGTCGGCTTCGATGATCTCGAGATGTGCCGGCATGGCGTTCCGGCCTTGACGACCATGCATGTGCCCACCGAACAGATGTGGGGGATGGGCGCGCAATATCTGCTCGATCGGCTGGCGGGGCGGCTCGACGCCACGCAACAGATCGAACTTGATGTCGAACTGATCGTTCGCGGCTCGACCGGACCACCGCCTGGTAAGCGCCGGCCAGCTGCGACCCGAGCCTCGAGTTGATTGGAAATCAGCGCCGATTAAGCTGGGCATCGTTTCAAGGCGGAGAATAAGGCGCATGACAGTCATCAGTACGGATTTCGGGGAGCCGGCAGCCGCGGTTCTGGATGCGATCAAGGCTGTTGTCG
>JBDTQC010000029.1:0-14985 GCA_039932405.1 Ideonella sp. | reverse complement strand
CGCCTTCAGGCGCGATTCGTCGCCACCCGAGAAGCGATTCAGCTGCGCAACAGGCTTCTGGTCTTCGGTGGGAGCGCCTTCAGGCGCGATTCGTCGCCACCCGAGAAGCGATTCAGCTGCGCAACAGGCCTTCGGCTAGCCAGCCGTGCAAGGCCGTTACGGCCAGCTGAGCGGCCTCGTCGCCCGAGACCCGATCCGACAGTCGTTCGCAAAGGTCACCGAAGCTTCGACCGTCCAACGCATCGCGAAGCAAGGCGGCATCCTGCGGTTCGAGTGCACGCCATTGCGGCGTCAAACCACGGCGCCAGACCAGCAGCGTGTGATCGAGGCGATCCGGCTCGGGCATTTCGATTTCATCGCCGCCGCGCTGCAAGGCTCGCCATACGGGACCGACATTCCACTGCAATTGCAAAAAGCTCAACCCCGGCATCGGCTGGAAAACCATTGCCGCCCAGTCATCCGCAGGCACGGCCGCAAGTCGGTCCGCGCTCAGCGGCTCGGCATCAGCAGCATCGAACGCACCGCGCAACGCCCACTCCATCGCTGCGAGTTCAGCAATCGCCGGATGCGGCACCAGGTCGTCGCGGGTGGCCATGAATTCGGGCAAGCGGTGACCGAACCAGCGGATCGATGGCCGTTGCGACGGGTGCGCTTCGATGTAGGCCAGCGCCAGCGCGTCGAAGGCATCGTCGCCGAGTACTCGCGGCAACAAGCCGAAGTTGTCACGCAGCGCACCGGTCAGGCGCGCCGCATAGGCTTGCTGATAGATGCGCAGCATGCCCTTGAAGCCGGCAGCCGGGCCATCGCCGACGACGGCTTGCCTGAGCGCAAGCTGCTGGGCACTCAAGGACATGACAGCGCATTCAGCTGCACCTGCCGCGCATGATCGAGCTCGGCGAGCAGTTCGTCCAATGGCGGGATGTGGTCGTCGCGCTCGATCATCGTCGGCACTGCGCCGAACCGCCTGACTGCATGGGCGTACAAGTCCCAGACCGAATCGCAAACCGGGTGATCGTGGGTGTCGACACAGTGGCTGCCGTGGTCCTCATGACCCGCCAGGTGAATCTGCCGCACCCGATCAGCCGGGAGCGCGTCGATGAACCGGCGTGGATCGAAGCCGTGATTGCGGCTGCTGACATAGATGTTGTTGACGTCGAGCAACAAGTCGCAATCGGCGCGCTGCAGCAGTTCGGTGATGAACGCCCACTCGCTCATTTCGTCGCACTCGAAGCTCAGGTAGCTGGACACATTTTCGACGACGAGCCGGCGGCCGAGCACATCCTGCACCTGCTGAACCCGCGCTGTCAGATGCACAAGTGCCGCTTCGGTGTACGGCATCGGCAACAGGTCATGCAGGTTGTGGTGATCGACGCCGGTCCAGCACAGGTGGTCAGAGATCCACGCCGGCTCGATGCGCCGGGCCAGCGCCTTCAACTCGCCGAGGTAGTCAAGGTCGAGCGGGTCGGTGCTGCCGATCGACATCGAAACGCCGTGCATCACCATCGGGTGATCACGGCGTATCGCATCGAGGCGTGCCAGCGGTTTGCCGCCCGGAACCATGTAGTTCTCGGACAGAACCTCGAGCCAGTCGACGGCTGGCTTGCGTTCAAGAAAGTCCGCGTAGTGCTCGACCCGCAGGCCGAGCCCGAATCCCTTGATCAACGCTTGATCAACCTTTGGCAACCTTGCCGCCAGCGGCCGTGCATTCGGCTTCACTCGACTTGGAGACCCAGCCCATCCCCTTGCAGGAATTCTGACCCTTGCAGTCGTTCTTCGCCGTCTTGCAATCGGACGTGCCCTTGCAGCTGTTGACACCGGTGCAATGAACCGGTGCGGGATCGGCGGCCTGAGCGACGGTCGATACGGTGGCGCCCATCGCGAACAGGGCAGCAGCAGCGGTGGCAACGGCGAGGCCGGATTTGACTTGATTCAGCATGATGATTCCTTCGGTGTGGGTAGAGGCAGTTGGGTGAAGCACAAAGTGGCAAATCCATTGGATTGCCCCGATTGGTCAGGCACGCAACGGGCCCCTTACACACCATCGGGAAAACACGGGGGTCAAGCCACTTTCTGACGCGCGGGAAGTTTCCAGCCGGGCCGAATGCGATGACAGGTATAGCCGCTCGGATATCGCTGCAGATAATCCTGATGCTCAGGTTCGGCCTGCCAGAAGTCGCCCGCCGGCGCCAGCTCGGTTACGACGCGGCCGGGCCACAAGCCCGAAGCTTCGACATCGGCAATCGTCTCCTTCGCTACCCGCAACTGCTCGTCACTGGTGTAGAAGATCGCCGAGCGGTAACTCACACCAACGTCGTTGCCCTGGCGGTCGCGCGTGGTTGGATCGTGGATCTGGAAAAAGAACTCGAGCAGCGTGCGAAAACTGGTCTGTTCGGGATCGAAGACGATCTCGATCGCCTCGGCATGACTGCCATGATTGCGGTATGTGGCGTTGGGTACGTCGCCGCCTGAATAACCGACCCGGGTGGAAACGACGCCTGCTTGACGGCGGATCAGATCCTGCATCCCCCAGAAGCATCCACCGGCAAAAACCGCTCGTTCTGTCGTCATCATTACTCTCCTATCGATTAATCGCCGCAAGGATACGGCGGATGACACTGGCAAGGTCGATTCCGCCAAATGAGCCTACGCAGGACGCGTCATCGCGTAAGGAAAAGCGCAAGGGATGCGACACAGCAGATGGGCGTCGACCTGGACAACAACCACCACGCGAAGCAACGCAGGTTGCTGCTGCGTCAGATCGCGTGGTCGGCTTCGGCAGCGCTGATTCCGCATGCATCGATCAGCGCGGCTGAACTCGATCTGGACGGCAGCGGCATGCCTTACGCCGCATTCGAACAACTGCCGATCGAAGACTTGGCCATTGGCAACGCACACATCCATATCGCCTTCGGCCCCGGCGGGTTTCAACTGCCCCATGCGCGGATCATCGACTACGTGCGTCAATCGGCGCAGACCGTGGCCTTGTATTTCGGCCGCTTCCCGGCCCGCTCGACACGCCTGCTGGTGCTCAACAGCAGCGCCGCGGGGCGTCCGGTGCGCTCTGGAATGGCCTTCGGCTATCAGGGCGCGGCAATCAAGCTGACACTGGCCGCCAGCGTGAGCGCAGCCGATCTGGACAACGACTGGATCCTGGTGCACGAGATGTGCCACCTCGCACTGCCTTCGCTGCCACGCCAACAAGGCTGGTTCGAAGAAGGCATGGCGTCGTATGTCGAGCCGCTGGCGCGTGCGCAGGCCGGCCTGCTGAGCGCCGAGCGAGTCTGGGGCGATCTGGTCAAGGGGTTGCCCCAGGGTTTGCCTCAGGCGGGCGACCGCGGGCTCGACCACACGCCCACCTGGGGCCGTCGCTACTGGGGTGGCGCCTTGTTCTGCCTGCTCGCCGATGTTGGTATCCGGGAAGCCAGCGCGGGCCGCAGCGGCTTGCAGCAGGCACTGCGCGCCATCCTCGACCACGGCAACATCGAAGACCGATCGGCACTCGAACCGCTGCTGCGCATCGGCGATGGCGCCACCAAAACCACCGTGTTGACGGAACTGCACGCACAGATGGGGGCCAGCCCGTATCCGGTCGACCTCGATCAATGGTGGGCCCGCCTGGGCGTGCGCGGCTCGGCCTCGGCTGTCGAATTTGACGACGCCGCACCGCTGGCCGCGATTCGGTTGGCCATGACCCGCCGCCTGTGATTTCGAATTGACAGGGTCGGCGCGGGCTGGCACGCTGGCCGGGCGAAGTCGATCCTGAATTGGGATGGTCATCGCAAGTCTGACCGGATAACGTCTCCCCACCGGGAATCGGCGTGAACATCTTCATCAGCTATCGACGCGACGACAGCAGCGTGCACGCCAGGCTTCTTTACAAGGAGCTGCTTGGCTATTTCGACGCCGAAGAAGTGTTCATGGACATCCAGGACATCGGCTATGGCGACGACTTCGCAGGGCTGATCGATCAACACCTCGAACAGGCCGAGGTCGTGCTGGTGGTGATCGGGCCGCACTGGGTCGATCTGATCGAGCAGCGGCTGCGCGGAGACGACTGGGTGCGTCACGAAGTCGAGCGCGCGCTGGCGATGCGAGGTGCTGGCAAGCTTCGCGTGTTGCCGATCTTCGTTGGCGGCTCGGGCTGGGGACGATCGAAACTTCCAGCCAACCTGGCGGGCTTGCAAAAGCTCAATGCCTTGACCCTTGCCGACCGACGCTTCGACGAAGACTTGCGAACCGTCGTCGAAGCGATCCGCCGCCGCCGCATCTGGGACGACCTGGTCGACGCTGTCCGCGGCCGGCGCGCTCGCCTCACCGGGGTGGCAATCGGGCTGCTGGCATTCGCCGCAGGTTGGGTCGCACTGTTCGACCATTTCGGAATCGACAGCCGGTTCGCCACCGCGTCGATGTGGCTGGCCAGCGTCGGTCAGTCGGCGCCATGGAGTGGCGAGGTCGTGCTGGTGACGATCGACGAACGCACCGAGTCGGCAATCGGCCGCTCATTCGATGCCAGCTGGCGCGCCGAGCATGCGCAGATCATCGATCGGGCCGTGCATGCCCGAGCGCGCGTGCTGGTCTTCGATCTGGTTTTGGTGCAACCCGGCACAGCCGCCGCCAACGAGGCATTGAAGGCGGCAACGGTACGCGCGAAAGGCCGGATGCCGGTGGTTTTCGGCGCCGATGGTCGTCAGAGCACAAGCGCACAGGTGCAGGTACTGGCCGAGCACATGACAACCGGCATCGCTTGCGCCGGACGCAGCCTGGGACTGGCACGCAGCCTGCCACTGGCCGTGCGGCGCGCCAGTGATGCCACCTTGCTGCCGTCTTTGGCGCTGGCCGCCTTCAGTGGCGGCGGAAGCATCGATGCGCTCGACGAAACACGCCAGCGCATCAGCGTGCGCGGCATGCCGCAAGACCGGTTGCTCGTTTCGGCCTATTTCAACGGCGAGACGGTCAAGGCTTCGCAACCCGAATGCCCGGCGATCCAACCGGGCGACCGCGTGTTGTCGCAGCTGATCGATCCTTCGACCTTGCCGGCGCTGGATCTGAGCGCGCAGCGTTTGACCTACGAGCAGGTGCTGCGTGGCGAGCGCGCCGCGCTCGATGCGCTGTCGGGACGGATTGTGCTGGTCGGTGTGACGCGCCGTGGCGAAGATATCCTGGATGTACCCGCCGGCGCACCACGTTGGGGTGTCGAGCTCATCGCCGCGCAGATCGACGGGCTGATCCGCGAACGAGCGGTTCGCTCGGCAGGTCCCGTGCTGCAGGGCTTCGTCAGCATCGGAATGGGGCTGGCCGGCGCCATGATCGTGATTGCCCTGCACCGCCAGGCGCTGCGCTGGACCGTCGGCGCATTGCTCGCGCTGGCGCTGCTGTTCTGGTTGGTCGTGGTCGGCTGGTACCGGATCGAACTCCAGTTGATCAGCCTGCCGTATGGCTGGGCCGCACTGTTGCTGGGCGCGCTGGCTGCTCGACACATCCTGAAGGGAAAGCCGACATGAACACCTTGCGAACCTTCAGCTGGCGCCGCGTCGTGTCGACGTGCCTGGCGCTGGCGCTTGCACTGGGCGGTTGCGCCAACCCGCCGCAGCAGCGCGGCGAATCGGCCTCGATCGTGCTGGCAGGCATCGTCGTCGACGGCAGCAGGCTGGCCGGCGAGCGCGACACCGGGCTGGTTCGCATCTGGCGCGACGGTCGCAGCATCGAAGCGCATAGCGGCATGCGCTTGCTTCGCGGTGACTTCATTGAAGCCGGTGGCCAAGCCGACGCGGTGATCCGCTTTCCGAACGGCAGCACGCTCTACATGCGGCCCGACAGCCGCGGTCGCATCGGCTCACTGAGCGAGGCCGTCGGTGAATTTTTCGCGCGCATCAAGGGCGCCTTCAGCATCGAGAGCAGCTTCGTGCGCGCTGCCGCCAACGGCACTTCATTTCTGGTTCGAGCCAACGCCGAGGGAGAAACCAGCGTGTCCGTTCTCGAAGGCAGCGTCTTCGTCGACTCGACCCGCGGCGCCTGGCAGCGCATTTTGGTCCACGCCGGCCAGGCCGTCGTCGCGCAAGCGCACGCTGCACCCGTAACGTCGGCTGATCAGCAGGACCTGCGTCAAACCCAGGAGTGGGCCGATCGCCTCGATCGCCTGCTGCCACCGGCGGAGAGCAGCGCAAGCAGCGGCGGCAGTTCAGTCGCAGGCGCGATCGCGGTCGGTGCGGCAATCGCAGCGGGGGCTGTGCTGTTGTCGAGCCGGGACAAGGACGACGCACCGCACGGCAGTCGCACCGACCCTTACCGATCACCCGGCGCGGCCGATCTGGCCGCACCGTCAGCGCGCGGGATCGGCAGTGCCGATGCAGGCCGCGCGCCGAGCGTCGCCTGCAACCGACGCGTCGGCTTGGCGTGGGGCAGCGTACGCGGTGCCCGCGAGCATGTCGTGACGCTGCAATCGCGGATCTCGATCCGTGCGCCATGGATCACCACGCTGACCGAAGCAACCACGCAGCAGTCGATCGAAGTGGCTGCGGAAGCGGGCCGCGCGTACCGCTGGTTTGTGCAGGCGCGTGATGCAAGCCGCGTCGGACCGGCATCGAGCGCGTTGTATTTCACCTGCGCGTCGATTCCCCGTTGACGACGCGATGAAGACGCGATGATCCAGGCAATGACACACACGGTGACACATGCGAAGGCAATTGCGCCATTCAGCCTTGACCCCCGGCGACGAGTCGCCGATCATGGCCGCGCAGACTTGAACAGGATGTCGGTTTTTCCATGACGGCAAACCAGCTGCCGGCGTGCGCGCCGCAGCCTCGGGGAGGACAAGGATGACCAGCAAGAAGACAGATCGACCGGCGGCCGAGCGTCACGGGTTGTCGCTGCACATCGGCCTGAACAGCGTCAGCCCTGGCGCCTACAGCGGCTGGGACGGGCCGCTGGCAGCCTGTGAATTCGACGCCAAGGACATGGCGACGATTGCGCACAGCCAGCAGATGAAGGTGAGCAGCTTGCTGACCAAGCGGGCCACGCGTGGCAACGTATTGGCGGCAATCAGACGCGCGGCGCGCACCTTGAAGGCTGGCGACCTGTTTTTCCTGACCTACTCCGGCCACGGCGGCCAGGTGCGCGACATCGACGGCGACGAGCCCGATGGCCAGGACGAGACCTGGTGCCTGTTCGACGGCCAGCTACTCGACGACGAGTTGTATTTCGAGCTGAGCAAGTTTGCCGCCGAGACCCGGATCCTGGTGTTGTCGGACAGTTGCCACAGCGGCAGCGTGATACGCGACATTCCGCCACCGCCACCTCCGGGCATGCGTCCCAAGTTGATGCCGCCGGCCGTCGCACGGCGTGTCTACGACGACCACCAGGACTTCTACGACAAGCTGCAGCGCGAGGTCGCCGAGCAGGCCGGCGAGGCCGGCGTCGATCCCGACGCGGCGCTGACCCTGGTCGGCGCTGCCGGCAATGCCAGCAAGGTGGTTGGCACGTTCAAGCCATCGGTGCTGCTGATCGCCGGTTGCCAGGACAACCAGACCTCGATGGACGGCGACTTCAATGGCGCCTTCACCGAGCAATTGCTGAAGGTCTGGAACCGTGGTGCCTTCACCGGCAACTACAAGACATTCCACGCACGGATCAAGAGCAGTCTGCCGCCCAGTCAGTCGCCAAATTTGTTTGCGCTCGGCAAGGCGGCGGCATTCGTGAAGCAGAAGCCATTCTCGGTGTGACCGTGAGCCGTGAACGATGCCCGGTCGACAAAGACAGAACCTGGAGAGCCCGATGCCTGACGAAAAAGCTGCGAACAACAGCGCTGACAACGCTGCCCGCAAACCGGTCGAGCTGCGCCTGACTGGCCGGGAAACGGAGCCGGTGTTGCCGGGTGTACTGATCAGCGCCAACCGGTCTGCCAACGGGGGCGAAGACGTCTTTCTGCCGCTCGGATATCTGCAGCCGGTGAGCGCGTTCGACGTCGGACCGGCGGCGCGCAGCAGCGCGGGCGGCGCAGTGCAGCGCGATCAGCCGGCACGGGCCGACGAGATCATCGTGCTCGAGCTGGCGGACGGCGGGACGCTGATCACCAGCGCCGGGCGACTGCGAGAAAGCCTGGCGCAATCGCACCCGGAACTGCTCGATGGCGACACCATCCTGCTCGAAAAGCTGCGCGTCGAAGGTGCGGCGGCCGGCCGCGGCCTGGGCGACGCGTTTGGCGGGCTGATCAGCAAGGTGTACACGCTGGTGGTCGGCGGGCGCGACAAGATCATCGATGCCGCACTCGACCAATTGACGAACAAGGCCGAACTCGGCGTCAGCTGGCTGGGCACCAAGGTGCTGATGCGGGCGATCGAGAATCAACTCGCCCACGGCCCCGGCCTGTATCGGTGGGTAGGATCGAGCGGCAAGGAAAGCGACCTCGAGCCGGTCGCCCTGGTCGACGCCAAGGATACGCCGTGGTCCGACCCGGAACGCCGCCCGACGCTGGTATTTGTGCACGGCACCGGTTCGAGCACACTCGGCAGCTTCGGTGAGCTGCGCATCGGCGACCGCGACCTGTGGGCCGCACTAGAGGCTCGCTTTCCCGGCGGGATTTTCGGCTTCGAACACCGCACACTGTCTGAAAGCCCGATCGAGAACGCGATCCAGCTGGTCAGCGCGCTGCCGCGCGGTGCCCATGTTTCGCTGGCTTCGCATTCACGCGGCGGGCTGGTTGCCGACCTGATGTGCCTGGGCGATTTCGATGCCCTGATCGATTCATACCGGTATGCCTTTGTCGGCACCGGCGACCCCGATCCGCAGGAGTCCGCGCGGGTTCGTGCAGAACTCGACGACGCCCATGCCGAACAGCGTGGGCAACTGCGCACGCTCGCCAGGCTGCTGCGCGAGCGCGGCATCGTGATTGGCCGCTACGTGCGCACGGCCGGTCCGGCCAATGGCACCTTGCTGGCGAGCGGCAATTTCGATGTCTTCCTGTCCGGCATGCTGACCCTGATCGGCGCGGTGCCGTTCTTCTTCGGCAGCCCGATCTATTCGGCGTTCAAGCGTGTTGTCGTCGAGGTTGCGAAGAACCGCACCAACGCCCACCTGGTGCCGGGCATCGAGGCGATGTTGCCGGATTCGCCGATCGCCGCGCTGCTGCGCGATGCACCGGTACGCGATGGCCTTGCGATGTCGGTGATCGCCGGCGACATCCAGGGTGGCAACCTGCTCAAGCGACTGGGCGTGCTGTTGACCGACTTCCTGCTGTTCGACAAGGAAGATAACGACCTGGTGGTCGATACGCCATCGATGCTGGCCGGCATCGCCCCACAGGCCGGCTCACGGGTGCTGTTCGATCGTGGCGCCGATGTCTCGCATTTCCGCTATTTCACCAACCTCGAAACGCGTTCGGCGCTGCGCGACTGGCTGGTCAACGAAAACCCCGCGGGTCTGACCAGTTTTCGCGCGCTGCCGGGCCCCGATGAATACGAGGCCGCGTTGGCGAGCGCCGAGCACAGCCGTGACGTCGGCGACCCGAAGCGCCCCGTGGTCGTGCTGTTGCCCGGCGTGATGGGGTCGCACCTGACGGTCGGGCGCGACGATCGAGTCTGGTTCGATCCGCCCGACATCGCCACCGGCGGGCTCGACAAGATCGGTTGGGGCCAGCCCGGGGTCGAGGCCGAGGAATTGTTGGCGATGTCTTACGGCAAGGTCTGCGAACACCTGTCGCGCAGCCACCGGGTCGAGCGTTTTGCCTACGACTGGCGCCAGCCGATCGACGTGCTGGCCGAGCGCCTGGGCGCCTACCTGGCGCAGTTGATGAAGGATACCGATGCGCCGATCCGGCTGTTCGCCCACAGCATGGGCGGGCTGGTGGTGCGCGCCTGCATTCACAAGCGCCGCAGCGTGATGGATGCGCTGATGGCACGCGACGGTGCGCGTCTGGTGATGCTCGGCACACCGAATCAGGGCGCGCACTCGATGGTTGCCAACATGATCGGCAAGAGCGATTTGTTGCGCACGCTGGTGCGGCTCGATCTGAAGCACGACATGCAGCAGGTGCTGGACCTGATCGCCGGCTTCCGCGGCGCCTTGCAGCTCCTGCCCAAGCCCGGCTTCGTCGATACCTTTCAAGGGCAGGACGATGGCGGCGGCAGCTACGCCTATCAGCAGGCCGGGACCTGGACCGATCTGAAAGCCAAGGTGGTCGATTTCTGGTTCGGCAATCAGCGGGCCGCCACGCCGGCGCAAGACGTGCTCGATTCCGCCAGCTGGCTTTGGGCAGCCGACGGGCTCAAGACGCCAGCCCTGCCGGACAGCTACGAAAAAAATGTGATCTATGTCTTCGGGGTGGCAAACAACACGCCCTGCGGGATTCGCGAGGAAGTCGACGGCGACGGCCATCCGCGCCTCAAATTGATCGGCACGACGCGCGGCGACGGCACCGTGACCTGGGATTCGGGCCGCATCGGCGGCATCGGCAACTTCTACTACCAGCCGGTGCAGCATGGCGACCTGCTATCGACCGTCGAGCATTTTCCGGCCCTGACCGAATTGCTGACCTCCGGCGCCACGGCGCTGCTCAGCACCCAGCCGCCGGCCACCCGGGCGATCGAGCAGGCCAGACCGATCAGCTACGACGCTGGACCGCCGACGACCGCCGACCCCGACGCACTGCAACGCGCGATGATGGGCAGTTCGCTGCGCAACCGGGTGCCGCCGCGCACACGCCGGCGGCTCGAGGTATGCGTCAAGGCGATGGATCTGCGTTTCATCGCCAAACCGATCATGGTCGGCCACTACGAGCAGGATTCGATTGCCGGCGCCGAGGCGCTGATCGATCGCGAGCTGCTCGAAGGCGACCTGAGCGAACGCAATTCGCTGGGCCTGTACGCAGGGCCACCCGGATCTGCCGCGGTGGTGCTGCGCATTCCGAACGAATTCGAGCGTGAGCGCGGCAGCCTGACCGGCGCAGTCGTCACCGGGCTGGGACGTTACGAAGGCTCGCTCAGTCCGACCGATCTGACAAGTGCGGTACGCACCGGCGCGTTGCGCTACCTGCTGCAGGTGGTCGACGTGCTCGGCCAGGCCGACCGCGAGGTTCCGCTGGCCAGTCTGTTGCTGGGATTCAATTCGTCGGCCAATCTGACCATTGCCGCGTCGGTCGAGGCGCTGGTCAACGGCGTGATGGAAGCCAACGCGCGCTTCTTCGAAACGACTCGGTTGAACATCCGGATCGCCAAGCTCGACATCGTCGAGTTGTACCTCGACACCGCGATCACGGCCGTCTACGCGCTGCGCCAGCTCAGTGTGGCACTGGCCGCAAAAGCCGAACGACAGGGCACGACGTTGGTGGCCCACGGCGAACTGATGCGTGGCGACGGCGCACGCCAACGCCTGTTCGACGATCGCAATTCGAGCTATTGGCCACGCCTGATGATCACCGATGCCGACCGTCCCGACGCAGATTGCCCACCCGATGCCGGGCGCGATCGATCGGGCGATCCCGGACGCCGCGACGAGCGCGACGTCGTGCTGGTGGCAGACCGTCTGCGCTTCTTGTATGTCGGGCAACGCGCCCGTGCTGAATCGGTGATGCAGCAACGCCAGCCCGGCCTGATCGAAGCCCTGGTCGCACAGCAGATCCGCGTGCCGATCTGGAACGAAGACTTCGGCCGCATGCTGTTCCAGCTGATGGTTCCGCACGACTTCAAGGATGCGGCGCGCCAGCTCGATCGCGTGGTGCTGGTGGTGGACAGTCACACGGCCAATCTGCCGTGGGAACTGATGCTGGCCGACGACCCGACACAGCGCGACCTGGCCTCGGCAATGGCTGGCGACCGCCGTCCACTGTCGCTGCGTGCAGCCGTGGTGCGGCAGCTGTCGTCTTCGCGCTTTCGCAGCCAGGTGCGTCAGGCGCTGGCGCGCACCGCGCTGGTGATCGGCAATCCTTCGGTTGCGGGTTTCGGTGCCGCTTTCCCGATCATCTCGACCGTGACCGGCGCCGGCGGCGCGACCTCGATCGCCGTGCTACCGGCACAGGACCCACCGGCGCTGCCGGGTGCGCAGGCCGAAGGGGTGGCCACGGCTGCCATTCTGGCCAGCATGGGTTACAGCGTGGCCTCGGCGATCGGAGCCGACCAGTCGGCCAGCCAGGTGCTGTCAGCGCTTTACCACCAGCCCTGGCGAATCCTGCACATTTCGGCGCATGGGGTCTTCAACCTGCGTCATGCCGACGGCCGCAACCGCAGCGGTGTTCTGCTGTCAGGCGGCTTGCTGATCACAGCCGCCGAAATCGACGCCATGGAAATCGTTCCCGAGCTGGTATTCCTGAATTGCTGCCACCTCGGGCAGATCGATGGCGGTGCCAACAGCAACAAGCTGGCCGCCAGTGTCGCCAGCGAATTGATCCAGATCGGCGTGCGCTGCGTGGTAGCGGCCGGTTGGGCTGTCAACGACGAATCGGCGAAACGGTTCGGCCAGGTGTTCTACGAGCAATTGCTGCTGCGCAGGAAGCCGTTCGGTGACGCCGTCTTTGCGGCGCGTTGCGCCACCTGGGAAGCCAATCCGACCGATATCACCTGGGGCGCATTCCAGGCCTATGGTGATCCGGGCTGGGTAGCCGAGCCACGTGCGCAAGGCGCTTCATACGGTCCGCGCGAAACCCTGTATGTATCGCCCGACGAACTGCTCGACGAACTGGCCGGCGCACGCGCCGATCTCGCAAGACGGCGCGGATCGATGAGCGAGCGCGAGATGCGAACACGCGCCGACGCGGTGGGCGCGCTGATTGCAAACCGCTGCCCGCCCGGCTGGGCCGGCCTGCCCCAGTTGCATTCGGCGCTCGGCATCACCTGGTACGAACTGAACCAGCTCGAGCGGGCGCGCGAGGAATTTCTGGCGGCGATCCGGGCCGAGGACGAACAGGGCGTGGTACCGATCCGCGACATCGAACGCCTTGCCAACATCGAGGCACGGCTCGGCGAACGGCTTGCCGAAGCCGAGATCAACAGCGCCGACGGTACGCAGGCATCGCTGGTGGCGGCGCAGGGGCTGATCGACCTTGCACTTTCGCGCCTCGATGGCCTCGACGCGCTGGTCGGCGCAGCGGTCAAGGGCAGCCCCGACGGCGGCGATCCGGCCACGCTGGCCCAGCACAACTCGATGCGCTGCGCAATGCGCGGCAGCGCCTGGAAACGCAAGGCCAGCCTGCAGGCGCGCCGTTTGTTGAGCGGGCGTCTGGATCAGGTTTCGGCCGACGCCGCACGCGCCGAAATGGAGCATGACCTCGATCAATCCATCGCCGCCTACCGCGCCGCAGAAGGCGTGCCCGGTAGCAGCCAGTTCATTCCCTACCTGGCACTGAACCGGCTTGCCCTCGATGCCTTGACCGACTGGAATACCCCGGCCAGCCGCGATTCGGCGATCGGGCTGGCACAGCAATGCCGGCACACCGCCGACCAGGATTTCGGCGACGACGACGGGCCGTGGGCGGCCGTGATTCCGGCGGAGTCACTGCTGGTCGAGCACCTGATCAAGGGCAGCCTCGGCCGCAACGACGATACCGGCCGCCAGATCTTCGAATCGATCATCAAGGCCTATGCCGACGCCACCAGCAACATCACCGTCAAGCCGTCGGAAATCGACTCCATCGTCACCCACCTCGACCTGATCTCGCGGCTGTGCGACGCCCTGTCGATCGGCCCGGCCGGCGATCCGGCGATGACCTTGACTGCGGATCGGCTGATCGAGCTGGCGAGGCGGATCCAGCCGGGGCGGGCCGGACGCAACGATCGGCCACACGGTCCGGCCACCCCAACCCCTGCTGCTGCTGCTGCTGCGGCCACAGCACCGGCAAGGACTGCTGCACCGGCCAAGGCAACTGCCCGCAGCGCCGCTCGCAAGAAGGCGGCTGCGGCGAGCAGCGGGCAAGTCGGCAAGGCAACGACCAAGGCAGCTCGGCCCGCGGCAAAGGCCGGGAGAATTCGCAAGAAGTAGTTGTTCATTCAGCCTTGGCCTATGCTGGTGGCCCCATCCCCCGAGGAATGCCACCTTGGTCATCCAGCACATACCGCCGATCCAGTGCCTGCTGACGAGACAAAGTTCTTTCGCCGATGCGGCGAAAAAGCGTCAGTTCGCGCGGCGCTTTATTGCCCTAGAGTCGACGTTGACGGCACTGTCAGCCGTGACGAAAGGGTTTGTGGATGAATACGGTCAGCGATCCATTTCAATCCGAGCTGATCAACCGGCGCGAGCGGTCGGCCAACGTGATCGCCGTTTTGGCGAGCATCCTGCCCGGCCACGCCATCCTGTCATCCCACGAAGAAACCGGTCCCTACGAGTGTGACGGCCTGACTGCCTACCGCCAGCGGCCGTTGGCAGTCGTGCTGCCCGAGACCGAATCGCAGGTGCAGGCCGTGCTGCAGGCCTGCCATGCGCTGGGCGTTCCGGTGGTGGCGCGCGGAGCCGGCACCGGACTGTCCGGCGGGGCGATGCCCGACCCGCACGGCGTGACATTGTCGATGGCCAAGTTCAACAAGATCGTCCGGATCGACCCGTTCAGCCGCACCGCCGTCGTGCAGTGTGGCGTGCGAAACCTCGCCATCAGCGAGGCCGCCGCGCCCCACAACTTGTATTACGCACCCGATCCCTCCAGCCAGATTGCCTGCACCATCGGCGGCAATGTGGCCGAAAACTCCGGTGGCGTGCATTGCCTGAAATACGGCCTGACCCTGCACAACGTGTTGCGGGTGCGCGGCTACACCGCAGAGGGTGACCTGGTCGAATTCGGCAGCGAGGCACTCGACGCCGCCGGCCTCGACCTGCTGCCGCTGGTGATCGGCAGCGAAGGCATGCTGGCGGTCACCCTCGAGGTGACGGTCAAACTGTTGCCCAGGCCGCAACTGGCGCGCTGCATCATGGCGAGCTTCGGCGACATTCGCCACGCCGGCAACGCGGTCGCCGCGGTGATCGCCGCCGGCATCATCCCGGCCGGGCTCGAGATGATGGACAAGCCGATGA
>JBDTQC010000028.1:0-15555 GCA_039932405.1 Ideonella sp. | reverse complement strand
AGAACGATCGCCCGCGTGCGGCTGAATACCACCGCGAAGGCATAGGCCCAGAACGCCAGCGTGAGCAGCAGCATCGCGGTCAACATCGTACTGGCCATCTTCGGCGCAGCGGTCGCGCTGATGCTTGCCCCTTGGTGCAGCGTATTCCACCATTTCACCGAGAAATAGATGATGGGTACGTTGATGCTGCCGATGATTGCCAGCAGTGCTCCGGCCTGGTCTGCGCGTCGGCGATCGTCGATCGCGTTGACCAGCGCCATGTAGCCGAGGTACAGGAACAGCAGGATCAGCTCCGAAGTCAGCCGCGCATCCCAGACCCACCAGGTGCCCCAGGTCGGCTTGCCCCAGAAGGCGCCGGTCCACAGCGCCACGAACGTGAACATCGCGCCGGTCGGCGCGAGCGCGCGGGCCAACATCGAGGCCAGACGGGCATTGAAGGCCCAGCCGATGGCGGCCCAGAATGCCAGCGCAAGATAAAGCACCATCGACATCCAGGCCGCCGGCACATGAATGAAGATGATCCGGTACGAATCACCCTGAGTGGCGTCGGTCGGGGCGACGAAAAACCCGGTGTACAACCCGGCTGCCGCAAGCAGGGCGAAGGCGGCCCAGAGCCACGGGATCAAGGCACCGGCCAGCGTGTAGAAACGCGCCGGCGCGGCGAAGGTGAACAGACGGGTACGCTGGGTCATCGATTGGTTTGCCGGCTTGCCGGCTGGCGAGAGCGTGCTCATTCAGTGGCAATCCGGAGTGCCGCAGCGGTGGCTGGCGGCGCGAGCAAGGCAGTAAAGATCAGCAAAGCGCCGAGCAGCGAGTAGTGTGCCTGTGCATCGAGCCCGGACTCGACGGCCGAAACGGCCCCGGTGCCGAAGATCAGCGCCGGAATGCACAGCGGCACGATCAGCAGGATCAGCAGCACACCGCTGCTGCGCAGCCCCAGCGTCAGCGCCGCGCCGAGACCGCCGAGCAGACTGAGAATCGGTGTGCCGAGCAGCAGCCCGATCACCAGCGCCACGATCGACGCCGCAGACATGTCGAACAGCAGACCGAACAGGGGCGCGCCGACAACCAGTGGCAGGCCGGTCATCAGCCAGTGGGCGAGCGCCTTCGCGGCGCAGACCGACAGGCTCGACCCGCTGCTCAGCAGCATCTGTTCGAGCGATCCGTCGGCGAAATCGCCGGCGTAGAGCTGATTTACCGACAGCATCGAGGCCAGCAGCGCACAGACCCAGACGACGCCTGGCGCGATCTGCCGCAAGGTCTGCGGTTCCGGCCCGACGCCCAGCGGGAACAGGCTGACGGCGACCGTAAAGAATGCCAGCGGCAGCAACACATCGACCCGGCGGCGCGCTGCCAGCCGCAGATCACGCACCACCAGAGCGCTGAACAACGTCGGCCCGCCTGTGGTCGGAGTCGAATCGACGGCGCCAACCGGTGCATTGGCCAGGCTGCGATTCATGCGGCTACTGCCTGCGCAGCCGCGCTGGCATCGTGCTGATCGAGCTGCAGCACGATCGGCGCCGGGTCGGTCAGGCCGAGCGGCAGGTGGCTGGTCAACGCGGTGCTGCCACCGCGCCGGGCGTGGGTGGTCAACAGCTTGTCGACGATGGCGATGCCTTCGCTGTCGAGCGCGTCGTAGGGCTCGTCGAGCAGCCACAGGCCGCCGCCATCGGTGCGCGCCAGATCGAGTGCCAGGCGGGCCAGCGAAACGCGGCGGCGCTGGCCCTGCGACAAGGTTCGGATCGGTGCATGGCGGCGATTCGAGATGCCCAGCGCCTGCAGCGCGGCGACGAGCTCGGCCGGACTGGCTGGCTGGCCGTGAATGTGCGCCAGAAATCGCAAGGCCTCGATCGCGCTCAGATCGTCCTTCAGGCCATTGGCGTGGGCGATGTAGACCAGCTGCTGGCGAAACGCGGAGCCGGCCTCGCGCAAGGCCCTTCCGTTCCAGAAAACCTGCCCGGCGGTCGGTGTCGACAGCCCGGTCAGCAGGCGCAGCAGGCTGGTTTTTCCGCGTCCGTTGGCACCACGAATCCAGACGATCTGGCCGGCGCCAATGGCCAGATCGAGGCCGCGAAACAAGATCCGTTCACCGCGCTGGCACGCCAGGTCGACTGCGGCGAGCCGCGCCGCAGGAATGGCGCTGACTGGCGTGGACGGAGAAAAAGTAGGCATCGCAAGAAATCAGGGAGCGACAGTGCGGGTCTGGTACGGCCAGCGTCCGGAACCGTTCCGGAGCTGTAATGGCCTGCATCGAGGGGTTCAGGCTACCCTGGAGCATACCCGGCGGCGCCAATCACCTGCCCGCGACGGTCATCGCCCGATGTGGGATTCAGCCGGCAACCACAATGCTCGCCACTGCGGCAGGGTGAAGACGATGCCCAGCGCGGCGCCGGCACACACGTCGTAGACCACGTGCTGCCGGGTGGCGATGGTCGACCAGACGATTCCCAGGCACCACAGACCATTGAGCCAGCGGAGCGTCGCCGGGGCACCGATCTGGATCAGCACGCTGCGCAGCCAGATCGCCGCGAACACGGCAAAAGCCACGTGCATCGACGGACAGGCATTGCCGGCCACGTCGACCGTCTTGAGGAACCGGATCGAAGGATGCTGCGTCCAGTCGTCTCCGAACTCGGGCACCTTGGTCGGCCACAGCATGAAGATCGCGAGCCCGCTGAGCGACAAGAACACGCTGGCAATGCCAAAACGCGCCAGTTCACGCAAGTCCTTGAGCAAGGCGGGGGCCAACGATACATACAGCCAGAGCGAGAAATAGACCGGCAAGGCGGCGGGCTCGAAGCCGATGGCGTGGTCCAGCCAGCTCGCCGGCACGATGCTCGGTTCGAACCTGGGATGGCGCATAACCCAGAAATAGGCGACGAAGAACAGGCCGATGCCCAGGATCGTCGCGGTCATCTTGACCCACCAGCCGCTGCGGATTCGTGCCCAGACTTCGGTCCGCAAACGCGACCAGTCGCCGCTTTTGCGCGGAATCGGCGCGCCGCTCGCGAGAGGTTCTGGATCGATGATGCTTCCTTTTGCCAGCCGGCGGGTTTGGCTGCAAGTATCCGACATCAGGCGACTTGGGGCAGGCTCATTTGGGTTGCCGGTTACATCGGGACACCCGACGCTGGGCTGGCGTCGCACACGTGGCAGCTTAGAATCCGGCCCTTTCACCATCTCGGTTCCAGGGAGCGTCGTGTCTTCGTCCGCACAAGAAATACTGCCTGGCAAAGGTCATGCCGCGTCGATCGACCCGGCAACAGGGCCATCCGATCCGGCAGTCGAAGCCGAACTGGCCAGCCTGATGGTCGAGGCACTCAACCTGGAAGTGAAGGCTGCCGAGATCGATCCCGTCGCGCCGCTTTACGGCGATGGCCTGGGCCTCGATTCGATCGACATCCTGGAGGTGGCGCTCGAGGTATCGCGCCGCTACGGCTTCGAGCTGCGCTCCGACGACGAGCACAACAAGCACATCTTCGGGTCGCTTCGCAGCCTGGCCACGCATGTGGCGGCGCATCGCACGCGCTGATCGAAAGCGATGACGGCGTGGCGTCTGGTGCTGGGACTGCTGGCGGTGGCCGCCTATCTGGCGATGTCGCATTGGCTGACCTTGCATGCTGCTGATCGGCCCTGGGCACTCGCTGCTTTCGTCGCACCGTTGTGGATCGGCGCCGCGCTGGTGGCGCTGCGCGCGCGCGCGCTGCCGGCGTTGCTGGCGCTGGCGGCGGTCGCCGTGCTGGTCGGCTGGATCGTTGCGCGTGGCGGGCTCGGGGATGTCCGACAGCTCTATCTGCTGCAGCATGTGGGCATTCATCTCGGGCTCGGTGCCGTCTTTGCATACAGCCTGCGGCGCGGGCATCTGTCGCTGATCGGCGGCGTGGCCACCCGGGTGCACGGCCGGTTGACTGCGGCGATGCAGGCCTACTGCCGCTGGGTCACCGTGTCGTGGGTGGTCTATTTCGGGTCGATGGCCGTGCTGTCGATGATCGTCTACCGCTACTTCAGCTGGACTGCCTGGTCGACCCTGGCGAATATCGTCACGCCGCTCGCCATTGCCGCCTGGTTCGGCGGCGAGTTCGCGTTGCGCTACTGGCTGCATCCGGAGTTCGAACGTGCCACCTTGATGCAGGCCGCTCGCGCTTACACCCGGGCTGCGCCGAGGTGAGCACCGAGGATGCGGCTGCGCTGCTCGTCGCGGAAGATCTCGACGCGCCGCTTGCCTGGCGTGACGGGCAGCCGATCAGTGCGCGGCAATTTCTGACCGATGCCTTCGCGCAGGCCGAGCGTTTGCCGGCGCGCGGGCCGGTGATCAACCTGTGTGTCGATCGTTATCGCTTTGCAGTCGGACTGGCCGCCGGCCTGTTGCGTGGGCACCTCAGCCTGCTGCCGCCGAATATCCTGCCGCAAACGCTGGCCGGGCTGGACCGGCATGGTGACGGGCTATATATCCTCGGTGATGGCGCGGCGTTGCCGGATGTCGATCTGCCGCAGCTTCGGGTGCCAGACGCGGCGGCCGATGTGCGCCAGGTGCACGCCGTACCCCGGCTGCTGGGTGCGAATCCGGCCGTCTGCCTGTTGACCTCGGGTTCGACCGGTGCGCCGCAGCCACATGTCAAACGCTGGGATGACCTGGTGCGCAACATCGGCGCAGCGGCCGCACGCCTGGCCGAGTTCATGCAGCGGCCCGACTTGCGCGGTCTGGCGATCGTGGCCACGGTGCCGGCGCAACACAGTTACGGGCTCGAGTCGACCGTCTTGCTGGCGATGCTCGGTGGCGCAGCCTTCGATGCCGGGCGGCCATATTTCCCGGCCGACATCGTGCAGGCGCTGCGCGGGGTGCCGCGCCCGCGGGCCTTGGTGACGACGCCGTTTCATCTGAAGACGCTGCTGCAATCGGGCATTGAATTGCCACCCGTGGATTTGCTGCTCAGCGCCACCGCGCCGTTGTCGCCGCAACTGGCGCAACAGGCCGAGCAGGCCTTCGGCGGCCCGCTGGTGGAAATCTACGGCTGCACCGAGGCCGGTCAGGTCGCAACCCGTCGCACGGTTGCCGGCGCGCAGTGGCAGACCTTGGACGCGCTGACGATCCGTCGCGAGGCGCTCGACGATGGAGTGACCGATCGTTTCAGCGTCAGCGGCGGTCATGTGCGAGAGCCAACGCCGCTGGCCGATATCCTGCAACTCGAAGACCCCACCCACTTTCGCCTGCTCGGTCGGGCCAACGACCTGATCCACGTGGCCGGCAAGCGCAGCTCGCTCGGACACCTGAATTTTCATCTGAACAGCATCGACGGCGTGCTCGATGGTGCGTTCTGGCTGCCCGAGGAAATCGTCGACGCGGTGGTTCGTCCGATCGCGTTTGTCGTTGCGCCGCAACTCGATGCTGCGCAAATCGTCGCGGCCTTGCGGACCCGCATCGAGGCTGTTTTTGTGCCGCGCCGGATCGTCTTTGTCGACGCCTTGCCGCGCGAGACGACCGGCAAGCTGACCGCTCAGGCGCTGCGCGCGCTGGCCCAGGCCAGACTCGATGGCGGTGGGCGATGACGGCGGTCGTCGTGGAGCGTTTCATCGCGGCCGGCCATCCCGCCTTCGACGGTCATTTCCCCGGGCGTCCGGTGCTGCCCGGTGTCGTGTTGCTGAGCGAAGTGCTGCAGGCGATTCAAGCGGTACCGCAGATGGCCGACGCGATCGGCGATGCGCCGCTGCTGGTTGCCGCCAAATTCATCGCGCCGGTGCGCGGAGCATGTTGCCTGCGGATCGCGTTGCGGCTGGACGCTCGCACGCTGGCCTTCGAGGTGGGCGTCGACGCCACGCTGGTTGCCAAGGGGCACTATCAGGTGCAGCCAGCCGCGGCGCCAGCCGAGCGGGTGTCGACGCAATGAGCGGGTCGACCTCGGCTGGCGGATCTCGCAGCTGGGCCAGCACGCCGGAGCGCAGCAACCCGCTGGCGCTGCGCTTGATGAGCTGGATTGCCTTGCACTGCGGACGCTCGGCGACGCGCCTGCTGCTGCATCCGATCACCCTCTATTTCCTGCTGTTCGCGCCGACTCCGCGGCGCCACGCCAGGCGGTTTCTCGATCGGGCGCTGGGACGTCCCGCGACCTGGCGCGATGTCTACCGCAATCTCCACACATTCACCGCGACCATCCTCGACCGCGTCTATCTGCTCGGTGATCGCAGCGATCTGTTCGAGGTCAGCGTGCACGACGAGGTGTTGGTCGAACAAGCCATGGCCGACGGCAAGGGTGCCTTTCTGGTCGGCGCCCACCTGGGCAGTTTCGAGGTGTTGCGCACGATCGGCGAGCGCCGCAGCGGCCTGCGCATCGCGATGGTCATGTATCCCGACAACGCCCGCATGATCAATCAGACCTTGCAGGCCATCGCGCCCGATTTCGTGCCCCAGATCATCGCGCTGGGACGCAGCGAGTCGATGCTGGCGGTGCGCGATTGGCTCGATGGCGGCGGTCTGGCCGGCATCCTGGCGGATCGCGCACTGCCCGGCGAATCGCAGCGCGGCAGCGGCGTGCGAATCGATTTTCTCGGCCACGAAGCGCACTTCAGCGACGCGCCTTTTCGTCTGGCCGCCCTGCTGCGCCGCAAGGTGATTCTGATGGCTGGTCTGTACCTCGGCGGCGCCCGTTACGATGTGCATTTCTCAGCGCTGGCCGATTTCAGTGAACGGCTTGCCGACCCTGTGCAGCGCGAGGCGCGTGTTCGCGAGGCCGTTGTTGCCTACGCCCGAGGCCTGGAAAAACTCTGTCGCGAACAGCCCTACAACTGGTTCAATTTTCATGATTTCTGGGGTGAAGACGAAGCCTGAGCAGGCCGCACATCGGTCGGGCAATCGCTGGGTCGGTGGCGTTCTCGCCGTTTTGCTGACGCTCGCCTCGTGGCCTGCACTGGCCTTCGATTTCGACGCGTTGATGGCGCTGCTCGCACAGCACCGCAGCGGCGAGGTGGCGTTCAGCGAGCAACGTTTCGTACAAGGCATCGATACGCCACTGGTGTCGAGCGGCGTGCTGAGTTTCGATGCGCCGGACCGGTTCGTCCGGCGTACGCTCAAACCGCGGCCCGAATCGATGGCAGTCGATGGCAACAAGGTGACGCTGAGTCGGGCCGGCCGCAGCCGCAGTTTCAGCCTCGACGCGGCGCCGGAAATGCTCGGTCTGGTCGAGGCGGTGCGGGCCACCTTGACCGGCAACGGTGCGACGATCCGCCGCCATTTCAAGGCTGCGCTGATTGGTGACGCCGAGCACTGGAACCTGGCGCTCGAGCCGCTCGAGCGTGGTCAGGTCAAACGGATCCGCATCACCGGCCAACGCGGCGAGTTGTCGCAGGTCGAGATGGAGCTGCTGGGCGGTGATCGCTCGGTGATGTCGATCGAACCGCTGCGCGCCGACAAGACGGCCGCGACCGCGCCGACGTCGTGAGCGTCGAGGTGGGGGACACACCGATGCCGACGCCCGGCACCGGACACCGCGCGCGGCGAGTCGTGCTGGTCATCCTGGTCTGGTTGATCACGATGGCGGGCGGCGTGGCTTTGATCGTCGACATGCCGTTCGTCGCCGACCTGTCGGCTTTTTTGCCGAAAAGCCCGAATCCGCGCCAGCGTCTGCTGATCGAGCAGCTGCAAAGCGGCGTGGCCGCCCGCACGCTGTTGCTGGCCATCGATGGTGGAAACGCTGCCGAGCGGGCCGTGGCATCCCGCTCGCTGGCTGCAAGCTTGCGCGCCAGCGGCCAGTTCGAGCAGGTGCAAAACGGCGCCAGCGACGCCGCCTCGTTGAAAACCACCGGGCAGTGGTTGTTCGAGCACCGCTACCAGCTCAGCCCGGCGATCGATGCGCAGCGCTTCAGCGTTGCCGGGTTGCGCGAGGCCATCGACGAAACCGTTTCGCTGCTTGGCACCCCGGCCGGCAACCTGGTCAAGTCGACGCTCGAGCGTGACCCGACCGGCGAAACGCAGCGCATCGCCGAAACGCTGTTGCCGGCCCAGGCGCCGCGCAGCCAAGATGGGGTCTGGGTGGCGCGCGATAAACCGCGGGCCCTGTTGCTGGCAACCACCCACGCCGCCGGTGCCGATCTGGACGGCATGCAGAAGATGTTGGCCGCCGTGCAGTCGGCATTCGAGCCGATGGCCGCTCGAGGCCTGCAACTGAGACTGAGCGGCGCGCCGGTGTTCGCGGTGCAAAGCCGCGTGCAGATCGAGCACGAGGTCGAGCTGCTCGCCATCGCCGGCAGCGTGGTGGTTGGCGGTTTGCTGCTGGTCGCGTTCGGCAGTTTGCGGGCGCTGGTGGTTGCATTGCTGCCGGTGGTGACCGGTGTTGTCGCCGGGATCGTCGCGGTCGGCCTGGCGTTCGGGCATATTCACGGCATCACGCTGGCCTTCGGCAGCACCTTGATCGGCGAGGCAGTCGACTATGCGATCTACTACCTGATCCAGGCGCGCGGCGTGGCAGGGGCCGGTGCTGGTTGGCAACGCTGGCGCGACCTCAACTGGCCAACCGTGCGGCTCGGCTTGCTGACTTCGATCTGCGGCTTTGCGGCCTTGCTGTTCTCGGGCTTTCCCGGTTTGGCCCAGCTCGGACTGTTCTCGATCGCCGGCCTTTGCGCTGCGGCGTTCACAACACGTTTCATGCTGCCGGTGCTGGTTCCGGATGGTGCCACCGGCCGTGGCCTGCGCCGCCATCTCGGCACGGTGGCGCATCATCTCTTCACCCGGTTGCCACGTTTGCGGCCACTGGTTTCGCTGCTCGGTGTGGCCGCGCTGGTGCTGGTTGTCAGCCAGTGGTCGCACCTGTGGCGAGGCACGTTGGGATCCTTGAGTCCGGTTTCGCAGGCCGCCCAAAATCTGGACAGCGCCTTGCGCGCCGATCTCGGCGCCAGCGATGCGCGCACGCTGGTGGTGGCGAGCGGCTCATCCATCGAATTGGCGCTGCAGGCCGCCGAAGCGGCGGTGCCCCGGCTCGACAAGCTGGTCGACCAGGGTGTGCTGGCCGGTTATGAGTCAGCGACACGTTTCCTGCCGAGCCTTGCCATGCAGCAGGAGCGCTTGAGCGATCTGCCGGATGAGGCGACGTTGCGCGCGCACCTGACTGCCGCCACCGCGGGTGGCCCGCTGTCTGCCGCCCGCCTCGAACCCTTCATCGCCGAGGCGCAGAAGGCGCGCGAGCTGGCGCCGGTCGACCGGGCTTCGCTGCAGGGCAGCGCGCTGGCGCCTGCAGTCGATGCCTTGCTGTTCGAGCGCAGTGGTGGTGGCTGGTCGGCCCTGCTGCCCTTGCATGCTGTTGATGATGTGGCACTGGCCGAGCGCGTCCGCCACGCACTCGACGGGCTTGCCGCGAGTCAGGATGTGCAGGTCGTCGATATCAAATACGAACTGGATTCCCTGTATGCCCATTTTCTGAACCAGGCGCTGCTGCAAGCGTTGCTCGGCACGGCTGCGGTGGTGCTGCTGCTGGCGCTGCATCTGCGCTCGTGGCGACGTCTGGCACGGGTTTGCGCGCCGCTCGCGCTGGGCGTGCTGCTGACCTTGGGCCTGCTGGCCGCTTTCGACGTGGCGCTGGGGATCTTGCACCTGGTCGGCTTGCTGCTGGTGATCGCCGTCGGCTCGAACTACGGATTGTTCTTCGATCAATTGCAGACCGAGGGTCGAGACGATGCGGACATGCTGGCCTCCTTGTTGCTGGCCAATCTGACCACCGTGGTCTCATTTGGATTGATCGCGCTGTCGGAGATTCCGGCCTTGTCGTCGATTGGCCGGGTGGTTGCGCCTGGCGCCTTGCTGGCGCTGTTGCTGGGAGCGACCATGGCCCGGGTTGGTCGCCTGCCAGATGGGTCGGCAGGGCCGGGCGATCGGTCGCGACCCGGTGTGTGAGAATTTGCCGTCCAGCAGTACCTCTTCTTGCATGTTTCTTGTATCCGCACCATCCACCGCCGCCTGGCCGATGCCGGGCTTCCTGAAAGGCAGCATGGGTGTGCACTTGCTGGCCGGTGGCGCTGCGGCTGCCATGCCACAACACCTTGGATGGGCGGTCGCGGCGGTTGCGGCCAATCATGCGGTGATGACGATTGCCGGCCTGCTGCCGCGCAGCAGCCTGCTCGGACCGAACATGACCCGGTTGTCCGCCGCGGCGACCGAGGCCGGCAAGATCTGTCTGACGATTGACGACGGCCCCGATCCGCAAGTGACACCCGCGGTGCTCGATCTGCTCGAGGCTCACGCGATTCGAGCCAGCTTTTTCTGCATCGGTAAACGGGCTTGCCAACACGCGGCCTTGACGCGTGAAATCGTGGCGCGGGGCCACGAGGTGCAAAACCACAGTTTCGTGCACCGACACAATTTTTCTCTGCTCGGCCCACGCGGCTTCGCGAAAGAGATTGCCGCGGGCCAACAGGCGCTGTTCGATGTGACTGGCCGCTGGCCACGCTTTTTCCGCGCGCCGGCGGGTCTGCGCAACCCGTTTCTCGATCCGGTGCTGCATCGCCTGGGCTTGCAGCTGGTCAGCTGGACGCGGCGGGGCTACGACACCCGTGAAGCCGATCCGCAGCGGGTGCTGCAGCGCCTGACCCGAGGCCTGGCTGGCGGGGATATCCTGCTGCTGCACGATGGCCATTCGGCTCGCAGCATGGCGGGACAGCCGGTCATCGCCGACGTCTTGCCTGAACTGGGGCGGGTGGCGCGCCGCGCGGGTCTGCAGTGGAGCACGCTGAGTGAGGCAAAGGCCTTGCCCAGGCATGTCGATTCGCCCGCGACGGTGGAGCTCGCATGAATCCGGCCGGCAATCCCGGCGTTCAAGCCAAGGCGTCGGCGGACGATTTGCCCGGCCACCAGACGTCGACGGCTGCGCGCCCGACGCCCGATCTGGCCTGGCGCGAACTGATGCTCGCGGTGCAGGCCCGTTACCGCAACTGCGGGCGATTTGCCAGGTCGTTCGCCAGCGGCAAGCTGGCCTGGGACCCGGTCTTTCGTCATTTGCTGGAGCATGGCTATATTTCCGCGGGCTCCAGGGTGCTCGATATCGGCTGCGGGCAGGGCTTGCTGGCCAGCCTGCTGGCCGGTGCCGAAGAGGCGTATCGTCACGCCGGCTGGCCGGCCGAATGGCCGCAGGCGCCGATCGACTGTCGCTACCACGGCCTCGAATTGATGCAACGCGATGTCGAGCGCGCGAACCGAGCGCTGGCGGTGTTCCGGAACCGCTTCCGCATTGACTGCGCCGACATGGTGGCCGCCGAGCTGCCGGCCTGCGATGTGGTGGTGATCCTCGATGTGTTGCACTACGTCACCCCGCCGAATCAGCAGGCCGTGCTGGCGCGAGCGCACCAGCATCTGGCTGCGGGCGGGCGGCTGTTGCTGAGGATCGGCGACATGGCCGATCGGCGGGGCTTCGCAGCCAGCCAGTGGGCCGATCGCATCATCACGGCGGTGCGTGGCCACCGCGTCGCTCCCACTTTCTGCCGGCCGCTGGACGAATGGACGGCGCTGCTCGAAGCGATCGGATTCACCCACGTGCGCAGCATCCCGATGAGCCGCGGAACGCCGTTCGCCAATGTCCTGCTGGTTGCCGACAAGCCATGAAACCGCTGGCGATCACCGATTTCACGCTCGCAAGCGCACTCGGCATCGGACGCGACGCGCACCGTGCCGCCATGCGCGAGCAGCGCAGTGGCCTCGCACGACGTGGTTTCGAGACCGCCGAACTCGATACCTGGCTTGGTGTGGTCGATGCGGTCGATGATCAGCGGCTGCCGGCCGAACTGGCCGACTACGAGTGCCGCAACAACCGGCTGGCCTGGCTGGCGCTGCAAGCCGATGGTTTCGCGGGCAGCGTCGGTGCGGCCGCTGCCCGATGGGGTGCGCGGCGCATCGGGGTTTTCATCGGCACCAGTACCTCCGGCATCCTGCAGACCGAACAGGCCTACCGCAGGCGCGACCCGCAAACCGGTGCCTTGCCGGCCGATTTTCGCTACGCGCAAACCCACAACACCTTTTCAGTCGCCGATTTCACGCGCCGGGCGCTGGCCTTGGCAGGCCCGGCTGCAGTGATCTCGACCGCCTGCTCGTCGAGCGCCAAGGTATACGGCCATGCGGCCCGGATGATCGAACTCGGGCTGATCGACGCGGCCGTGGTGGGTGGCGTTGACAGCATGTGCCTGACCACCTTGTATGGATTCAATTCGCTGGAGTTGCTCTCGTCCGACATCTGTCGCCCGTGGGACATCAACCGGCGCGGGTTGTCGCTCGGCGAAGGCGCTGCGTTCAGCCTGCTCGAACGCAGCGGTGAGGCGCCGTCGGCGTGGCTGCTCGGTGTAGGTGAAAGCAGCGATGGTCATCACATGAGCAGCCCGCATCCGGAAGGCGCTGGTGCGGTGGCAGCGATGCGTGCCGCGCTGGCGCAGGCCGCGATCGAGCCGGCGGCGGTCGACTACGTCAATCTGCATGGCACGGCAACGCCGAATAACGATGCGGCCGAGGATCTTGCCGTGTTCGAGGTGTTCGGCGGCGCTGTGCCCTGCAGTTCGACCAAAGGAGCCACCGGCCACACGCTGGGCGCGGCCGGCGGTGTCGAGGCGGCCTTGTCGATGCTCGCACTGCAGGACGGGCTGATCCCCGGTGGGCTCAATGTACTGGCAGCGGATCCCGAGCTGCGTTGCAACTATGTGACTGCTACACGCCCGGCCGCGCTGCAAATCGTTGCCAGCAACTCCTTCGGTTTCGGCGGCACCAATGCCTGCCTGCTGCTCGGAGCCGCCCGATGAGTCATGGCGCGCCTGCAGCGTCACTGAGATTTTCCGTGCTGGCGGTCGGCCTGGTCGGGCCTGGCATGGCCGATTGGAACGAGGCGCGATCACTGCTGGCCGAGCCGTCGCGCTGGCACCATGCGCCGACGGTGCTGCCGGCGCCGCAACGCCTGCAAGCGGCTGAACGAAGACGTGCCGGCGACCTGGTCAAGCTGGCGCTGGCGATTGCCGATCAGGCTTGTGCCGCCGCCGGGGCCGATCCAGTTGATTTGCCGACCGTTTTCAGTGCCTCCACCGGAGATGCCAGCAATTGCCACGCCTTGTGCGAGGCGCTGGCGGCGCCTGATCGCACGGTTTCGCCAACCCGCTTTACCAATTCGGTGCACAACGCGGCGGCCGGCTACTGGCACATCGCCACCCGCTCGCTGGCGCCGTCGACCAGCCTGTGTGCACTGGATGCCAGCTTCGGCGCAGGCCTGCTCGAAGCGGCGGTTCAATGTGTGCACGGCAGTCGACCGGTGCTGCTGGTGGCCGGCGACGTACCCTATCCGGAGCCGCTGCGCTCGGTTCGCGCAGTCAGCGACATCTTTGGCGTGGCCCTGCTGATCGGCACCGCCGGCACGCGCGGTGCACTCGTCGATGTCGACCTGCAGATCGTCGACGCACAACCTGCCTCCACCTGTGACGACGCCGGCCTCGAGGCGGTTCGGCTCGGGGTCCCGGCCGCACGGGCGTTGCCGCTGCTGCAGTCGCTGGCGCGCGGCCAGACGACCACAACGCTGCTGATCGACTACATCGATGGCCTGAGCCTGCGCCTGCAATTGATGCCGGCGGGCTCCGCCTGAAGGCGCTCGGGAAGGCCGTGCCGATGACCTTGCTCGAAGTTCCGACAGCCAACCAACCGGCTACGCTCGACCACATGGGCATCGCGGCGATGGTTCCGCACAGCGGGCGGATGTGCCTGCTGGAGCGCATGTGCCATTGGTCGGCCGATGCCATCCACTGCAGCGCGATCAGCCATCGCGACGCTGCCAACCCGCTGCGCAGCCCAGCCGGTTTGCTGGCCCCGTGTGCGGTCGAATATGCGGCGCAGGCGATGGCGCTGCACGGCCGCTTGGTGGCGCGCCGCTCCGGCCCACCGCAAGGCGGCTACATCGCCGCGGTCCGGGGCGTCCAATGGGTGGTGCCGTTTCTGCACGATATCGCCGGCGACTTGCAGATCCATGCCGAGCGGCTGGCCGGCGATGGCCAGGTTGTTTCCTATCATTTCCATGTCGACGATGTGACCGGCCGCCGGCTCGCCGAAGGCCGCGCGACTGTGGTGCTGGAGCCTGCGGAGTCTGCGCGATGAACGACACGATCAACCGGCCGGCGATTCGTCGCGCGTTGGTGACCGGTGCCAGTGGCGCGATCGGCAGCGCCATTGCGCGCCGCCTGGCACGCGACGGCGCGAGCGTGGTGTTGCATGCCAATTCGCGGCCCGAGAGAGTCGAACAGTTGGCCGACGAGATTCGGGGCGCCGGCGGGCACGCCGAAAGCTGCGTCTTCGACCTGACCGATGAAGCCGCCTGTCGCAGCGCCTGCGATCGGCTGCTGCGCGACGGCACGATCCAGATCATCGTCAACAACGCAGGCATCCATGACGATGCGGTGTTTGCGGGCATGAGATCGACGCAATGGCATCGCGTGATCGACGTCTCGCTGAACGGCTTCTTCCATGTCACCCAGCCGCTGCTGCTGCCGATGCTGCGCACCCGCTGGGGCCGCATCGTCAATATCTCGTCGGTGGCAGCATTGATGGGCAACCGCGGCCAGGTCAACTACGCAGCAGCCAAAGGCGCATTGAACAGCGCGACCCGTGCGCTGTCGCATGAAGTGGCGAGTCGCGGTGTGACGGTTAACGCGATAGCGCCGGGCATCATCGAATCGCCAATGGCAGACGCCGCTTTCGATGCGCAGACGATCGCCCGCCTGGTACCGCTCAAACGTGCCGGCACGGCCGACGAAGTGGCCGCACTGGCCGGTTTCTTGTGTGGATCGGACGCCGGCTACATCACCGGACAGGTGATTTCGGTGAATGGCGGAATGTGTTGAGCAAGCGCTGGCTGGCCTCAGGCCCGACGCAACTGCAGGTTCATCCGGCGTGCGCCAATCCCTGAACCGTAATAGTCGGGAAGCAGCGTGGTTTCGACAAACCCCTGCCGCACGTAGAAGTCGAGAGCCGATTGGTTCTCGGTGCGCAGCTCGACGCCGATCGACGCCAGGCCGGCCACCCGCGCCGATGCCAGCAGCCAGTTCAGCATCGAAGTGGCAACGCGCCGGCGTTGACGTGACGGTTGCACTGCCAGCAAGCTCAGGTGGCCGTGCTCGTCGCCGAACTGCATCGCGGCAAATCCGCCCATCGACGCGTCGCTTTCGGCCACCAGCACAATCATGTCGGCATCATTGATCATCGCCGTGATGCGCTTCGGGCGGTAGCGCCAATCGAGGCCGGTCTCGATCAGATCGCGCGACATTGCTGCAATAAGCAGCGCGTCGTTCTGGCGAGCGGGCCGGATGGTGAGGGCTGAGAAATGGTTCATCGCTCGGGAAACTTGCAGCAGGCGGGCGAAGTGACGCGACAGCGGCGCCCGGACCTCGCAGGACGGCATCGGATCGTTCGAATATTGTGCGGCAGCTCGTCAGTGATGCATTAGAGTTTGCGCCACTACCCGTCGCCCTCACCATGCTGCGTTTCATCCTGACCCGCCTGAGCCTGATCATCCCGACCTTCATCGGGATGACGCTGCTGGCGTTCTTCCTGATCCGGCTGGT